>NZ_JAVHLH010000089.1 GCF_031082345.1 Brevundimonas sp.
CAACAGCTTTGTGACCAAGCTGGTCGATACGCTGGAATCGGGGATCGGCAACCTTGTCGACGCCGACCTGGCCAAGGAAAGCGCCCGCCTTCAGGCGCTGCAGGTCCAGCAGCAGCTTGGCGCGCAGTCGCTGTCGATCGCCAACCAGGCTCCGCAGATCATCCTGTCGCTGTTCCGGGGCGGCTAGACCTCAGATACGCCCGGCTCCGGAGCGGCCGATGCAGACGGGGGCGGGCCGCCGCCGCTGGGCGCGATGGCCAAATCCGTACAGGGCGAGGAGCGATCTCAGGGCTTCGACGAAGGCAGACATGACGCACGTCTCCTGCTTCAACGGCGACGACTCAACAATCGCCGCCTTCCATTGTTCCCTGAGTCGCGTTCGGAGTCGCTCCGCGAGCGGACGTTAAGACCTCTTTACGCCCGTCCCGTCACACTGAGGATCGGGAGCGCGGTGTGATCTACAACAGCTATCTTCTGGGATTGTTCGGCGGCACGGCCCAAACGGGGCTGGACACGACGACGGCCGCCTCCTTGAGGCAGGCCGCCCGCAAACAGCCGACGCCGCCATGGTCCACCAGCGTCGAGCCGCCAAAGGCGGACGCCCTCGTTCGCGCGGCCCTCGGCGGCCGCAAATTCATCAACGAGAACGCCGCCCAGCTGGACATCAAGGGGGCGTCCGCGGACTACCGGAAGCTCTTCGCTCTCTACCAGGGGCTCGACACGCTCAACGCCCTCGTCAACCGGTCCGTGACCAAGGGGGTCGGCGCTCTTGAGCTGACCCAGCTGGACAAACGCTTTTCCTCGGGTCTGGCCGAGATTGGGTCTTGGCTGTCCGCCTCCCAGTTCGACGCCGTCCGCATGGTGCAGGGCACGTCGAAGACGACGAGCAAGACCACGGCGGCCGTGCCCCGCGACAGCGCCAATTCCATCACCGGCCCGATCCACGAAGGGTCGGTCGATACGCCGGTGGCCGCCTTCCAGGGCGACACCCGGTTCAACATCACCATCAAGGTGCCGATCGGGATCGCCGACTCCCAGACGACAGCGGTGCCGATCGATCTCGCCGACATGGGGGCGGCGCCCCGCACGTTCGACAACGTCCTCGACCATATCAACGCCAAGCTGGAGGCGGCTGGCTTCCAGACCCGAATCGGTCGCGAGCAGATCAAGGCCGAGCCGAGGGTCATTCAGGTGAACGGCAAGGCGGTGACGCTGCCGGGCGGCCCCGACAAATGGGCCTTGGCCATCCGCGGCACATCGACGGAAACGGTCGGCTTCACGGCCGCGGACACATCCGACGCCGTCTATGTCGTTCAGTCGGCCGGGTCGGCCGGCGCGGCGCAGCTGTTGAAGTTCCAGAGCGACGGCGGGACGGCGGCCCAGCCTACGGGCGGCGGCGTCGGAGAAACCCATTGGGTCGCAGGCCGCCTGTCCCAGGACGCCTTGCCGGCCGGAGTCGAGAACGTCCGCGCCAGCGCTGTGGGCCCGGACGGGTCATTGTGGATCGTGGCGGACGTCACGGCGGGGCCCGACACCCAGCCGATCAAGGGCGTTCGGGACGTGGTCCTGATGAAGTACGATACGGCGGGGCGTCTGGTGGCGACCCGCACGCTCGGCGCGGCGTCCACGGCCAGCGGCTACGCCATCGCCGTCGACGCCAATGGCGACGTCGCGGTGGCCGGGTCGGTCACCGGCGCGCTCAACACCAAGGCCACGGACGCGGGAAAGACGGGGGATGTCGCGGATGTCGCCGACAGCTTCGTCACCGTTTTCGACAAGGACGGCCAAGAACTGTGGGCGCAACGGCGCGGGGCGCGCGCCGCGGACGAGGCGACTTCCGTCAGTTTCGGGGCCGATGGAGTCGTCTATATCGGCGGCCGAGCCAAATCGGCGCTGACGGGCGCCGCCGCCGTCGGAGGCTGGGACGGCTATGTGCAGGCGTTCAAGGCCGGGGAGCCCTATCCCACCGCCGGCATCGTCGTCGCTGCGACCGCCACGACCCAGTTCGGCACAGGCAGTGACGACAGCGTCGACGCCATGACGATCGACGGCTCGAACCTCTACACGGCGGGCGTAGAAAACGGACAGGCCGTCATACGCCATTTCACCCTCGACGCGGGAGGCGTGCCCACCCTCGCGTCGACCCGCGATCTCGGACCGATCAGCGGCGAGATCGGCGGCGTCGCCGTCTCTGGCGGCCAGGTCATCGTGACCGGCACGAGCCGGGACAGCGGCATCACCGCGGGAACCGTGACCACGGCCCACTCGGGCGGAAAGGACGTCTTCGTCGCCACCCTCTCAGGGGACCTGAGCGTATCGGCCGGTGACCGGATGACGTGGTACGGCGGGGCGGGCGACGACAACGCCGCGGACGTGAAGGTCCACAACGGCAAGGTCTGGATCACGGGCGTCGCCGACCGCGACCCGGCCGCCGATGACGAGGATCCCACACAGGGCTATCTGGTGCGGCTCGACCCCCTCAGCGGAGCGGTCGAATACGAGAAGACCTGGTCCGGCGACGGCAATCAGGCGCGCCCCCTGACTCTGGCCGTAGCCGCAGGAGGGGCCAGCGTGCTGGATCGGTTGGGCCTGCCCCAGGGCGAGATCGACCAGAGCGATTCGAAACGTCTGGTCGACGCGACCTCGCTGAGGGTCGGCGACCGGTTCTACATCAGTCCGGCCGACGGCGGCCGTTCGGTGTCGGTCACCATCGCCGCCAAGGACACCCTGGCCACCCTGGCGCGCAAGATCGAGATCGCGTCGAACGGCAAGCTCAAGGTCACCGTGGCCTCCGAAGGCAGTTCGGTCACCGGTACGGACGGCGAGATCACCACCACCACCGGCGGCTTTCAGCGCCTGTCGATCATGGCGCGCGACGGCAAGTCAGGCGCCGTGCTGACCCCCGGCGAGACGGGGCGGGACGCCCTGGCGGGACTGGGTCTGTCGTCGGGCTTCATCGGCGCCTCGACCGGGGACGAGGTTCGCAAGACCTTCGGTCTGGATCTGCCGGGCACTCTCCGGCTGGCTGACGCGGCGGCCGCCAAGACCGCCGGCGAGCGCATCCAGGCCGCGATGAAGGCCGTCCGCGACGCCTATCGCTCGCTCGACCCCGCCAACAGTGCGTCCGCCGCGCCCAGAGGCCCCGTTCCGGCCTATCTGACCAATCAGCTGGCCAACTATCAGGCCGCGCTCGCGCGCCTGGGCGGCTAGGCCGATCGAGGACGAAGGCCGTTGACGGGGCATGGCCCGGCGGGGTTATTGGACTCCCCAGCCGCGCGAGCCTTTCATGCCCCAGGACAACCGCATCCTTTTCGCCATCGGAGCCGGCCTTGCGGTTGTGGCCGCCGTGGTCGTCGCGCTGATCTTCTCGGCCGGACGCGACCGCGATTCCGCCCCGCCGCCGGCGGCGCAGGGTGGATTGACGGTCGATGTCGCCGATGCGCCGGAGCTGAACACGACCCGCGCCCTGCGCTGCTACGTCGACGGGCAGTTCGCCGGCATGGCGACGCTGGCGGATTGCGCCCGGCGCAACGGCGTGGCCACGGATGCTCTCGATGTGGGCGTTGACGAGACCGGGGCGCTGGTGGCCCTTCCGGCCGCGCCGGTGATCGAACCGCCGATCGAAATGGCCGCCACCGACCCGCAACCGTCCCCGGCGACGCCTGATCCCGATCGACCCGACCAGTCCCAGGTCCAGGCCGCCGCGGGCCCCCAGTGCCTCCGTCACACCGGCTCCGACTGGCGTGTCGTGTCCTCGAACACGAGCCTGAACGCCTGCGTGCAGGCGCTCTACGCCGGCACGTGCGTCCGGCCCGGCGACGCGCTTTACGGCCGCTGGGGCAATACGACCCTCCGGCTGGTCCCGCGCCGCGTCGAACAGTCGGCCGACAACAACCGCTTCCGCACCCTGGTCGAACAGGACCGCAGCTGCCAGTTCCCGGACCTTCGTTGATGACACGCCTGCCCATCTTGCTCACAGCCGGCGTCGGCGCCGCGGTTCTCACGGCCTGCGGCGGAGGCGTCGAAGCCCCGTTTGAACCGGGCGTCTGCTTTGCGGTGGAGGCCGGGGCCGAGGGCGAAGCGCCCGCCTTCAACAAGCTGGCCGAGGATCAGCCGCAGATCGAGCATTGCGCCGCGCGGCTGGAGGAGATGCGGCTGCGTTTCCTTCGCCAGGGCGGCAGCCGACAGGAGATCACCGGCGCCTACCAGGGCCAGTACATCTTCATCGACCGCGAGGGCGTGTGGATCGGCAAGTCGCTCGACGGCTCGCGCTTCATCCTCCTGGCCCGGACGGGGGACGGCCGCCTGGCGGTGCCCGGCGCGATCTCGAGGGACGAATTCGGCCGGCCGGTCGGCGTGGCGGCCCCGGTCGAACCGGCGCCGGCCGCGACGCAATAGCGAACAAAACTGGAACATCGGCTCGCAATCAGCTAGATTGGGGCGACGATATCAACCGGCCGGCGTCAAGCACTCCCGGCCCAAAAAAAGGATTCGATGATGGCGGGCAGCGTCAACAAGGTCATTCTGGTCGGCAATCTGGGCAAGGATCCGGAGATCCGCACGCTCCCCTCCGGCGAACGGGTCGCCAACCTGTCGCTCGCGACGTCGGAGCAGTGGCGCGACAAGGCCACGGGAGAGCGCAAGGAGAAGACCGAGTGGCACCGCGTGGTCATCTTCAACGAGAACATCGTCAAGGTGGCCGAGAACTACCTCAAGAAGGGTTCGACCGTTTACGTCGAAGGCTCGCTGCAGACCCGCAAATACGAGCAGAACGGGGTCGAAAAATACTCGACCGAGATCGTGCTGCAGAAATTCCGCGGCGAGCTGACCATGCTGGGCGGCCGCGCCGACAGCGGCGGCGGGGCCTCGCGCGGTGGTGACGACGACTATTCGTCCGGCTTCTCGACCGGCGGCGCCAACAAGCCCAGCGGTCCCAAGGAAAGCTACGACCTGAACGACGACATTCCGTTCTAGGCGCGGCGACGCCGGCGGCGGTCATCGAAACGGTCGGTTACCGGCTTTGACGGGCGGATCTGCACGGCGCGTGGCATAGGCGTCGTGTGATCACCCCAGACAAGCCGCACAGCCCGCTCTCCCTCGTCGAGATCGCCGCAATCCTTGCGGTGGTGGTGATCTGGGGCGTCAACAACGCCGCGGCCAAGCTGGCCACCGAGACCCTGCCGCCGCTGCTGGTCGGGGCGATGCGCTTCGGCCTCGCGGCGGCCTGCCTGATCCCGTTCGTGCGGCCGCCGTTCCCCAACTGGAAGAGCCTGCTGATCATCGTCGGCGTGGGCGGGCCCATCCATTACGGGCTGATCTATCTCGCCTTCTGGCTGGCCCAGGACGTCAGCCCGGTCTCGGTCGCCGCGCAGCTATGGGTGCCGTTCACCGCCCTGTTCGCCTTCCTGCTGCTGCGCGAGCGGCTGTCGCGGCCGGCCCTGATCGGCATGGGGATCGCCTTCGCGGGGGTCGCCTGGATGACGCTGGATCCGCACGCCATCGCGGACTGGAAGGCCATTCTGGTCGGCATCGCCGCCAGCGCCGCCTGGGCGATGACGACCGTGATCGCCCGGCGGACGACATCCATCCCGCCTCTGAAGATGCAGGGCCTGCTGGCGCTCGTGGCCCTGCCCACCCTGGCCTTCGGCTCGGCCGTCTTTGAAGAGGGTCAGATGCAGGCGATCCGGGACGCGGACGCCCTGGTCTGGGCGTGCGTCATCTGGGCGGGGCTGGTGTCGTCGGTGATGGCCACCACCCTGGTCTTCTGGCTGGTCCAGAAGCGCGAGGCGGGGCGGGTCACGCCCTATCTGCTGGCCACGCCTGTGGTGTCGATCCTGATCGGCTGGCTGTTCATGGGCGACGTGTTGACGCCGCAGATTCTCACCGGCGCGGCGTTGACCATCGGCGGCGTGGCCGTCGTGGCCCTGGCGGAACGTGGGCTAAGGGCCGGGGCGGCGAAGGCCTGACCCCGGTAGTCCTAAAGGCCGGGCAGCTTGAAGCCGGTGTCACGACGCGGCGCGATGACAATGCCGGCCTGGCCGCCGGTCAGGGCCTGCAGCCGGGCGTACTCGCTGGCGGCGTCGATGGTGACGGCGCCTTCGGCGGTCTGGCTGGTCGTGGGCGCCTGGGAGGCGGCGTCGTCGCGGCGCCAGAACAGGATGCGGTTGGCCCAGCCCTCTTCCTTGTGGGCCAGATCGCCGAACTCGTCGTCGATGACATAGCGGGCGAGGGGGTCGGCGCGGTCGCCGCCGGCCTGGGCGACCAGGACCTGCTCGCCCGGCGAACGGGTCACGGCCTGTCGCTGGCCCAGCAGAATCTGACGGGCGGCCGATTCCGGCGCCAGCTCCTGCGGACGCGGCTGGCCCGGCGACGGCGGGCGCAGGCCATACTCGGGCGGTACGGTCAGCGGGGCGGTCGAAACGGTCAGGAACTCGTCCGGGGTCACCTTCGTCAGGCCGATGCTGTTGCGCAGCGAGTTGCACCCGCCCAGTACGAGGGCCGATGCGGCGAGGGTCAGGACGGCGGTGCGGGTAAGGCGCATGGTCAAACTCGGCTGGGCGCGCCTGAAGGCGCGCGCGTAAACCCTAGAGGAAGCGGCTGATTACGACTTTTCGGCGGCCACGCCAACCTTGGCGGCCTTTTCGGACAGGACGCTGTCGAGGATGAGCAGGATCACGCCGACGGTGATGGCGCTGTCGGCGACGTTGAAAACCCACGGGAAGAAGCCCGTCCCCGAAAAATCAAGGAAGTCGACCACGAAGCCGAAGCGGATGCGGTCGATGACGTTGCCGATGGCCCCACCCATGATCAGGCCGATGGCGCTGACCAGCATCCGACGGTCGGCCCTGAGCGCCCACCAGCCCAGAACCCCCGCCACCACGACGGAGAAGACGCTGAGCATCCACCGCGCCGAGCCGTCGCCGAACAGGCCGAAGCTGACGCCGCGGTTTTCGACCCAGGTGAAGTTGAGTACGGGCGGCAGGATCGGGATCTGGCCGACCATGCGCAGGTCCAGGCCCGAAATGATCCAGGCCTTGGTCAGCTGGTCGACGACGACGATGAGAATGGCGAAGCCGTAAGCGGCCAGGGCGATGCGTGGGATTTTCATTCGGGTCGCTGAAAGGTGAGACCGTCCGGTTAGCAGTCCGCGCGCCGGGCGCGAAGGGGCAATCGTGTCGCGTCGCCCCGGATGGGGCGTGGTCGCCGCCTGTTACCGAGATCGATGGTCTCGAGCTTTGACGCAGGTCCGGGAGCCATTCTCGCCCGGACCCGCGTCGGATATTCGGTCGACGTCGTTCAGAGCACCCCGATCATGCTGGCGACCAGCGGGTGGCGGACGATGTCCTGCTCGGCCAGCTTGACCACCGCGATGTCCGGCACCGGCCCAAGCCGCTCGGCGATGTCGGTCAGACCGGAGATGCCGGGCAGCAGGTCCGACTGCTGCGGGTCGCCGGTCACCACCATGGTCGAATGCCAGCCCAGCCGGGTCAGCAGCATCTTCAGCTGGACGTAGGTGCAGTTCTGGGCCTCGTCGACGACGATGAAGGCGTTGTTGAGGGTGCGGCCGCGCATGTAACCGATGGGGGCGATCTCGATCAGCCCCTCGGCCATCAGCGCCTTGACCCGCTTCATCGACAGCCGGTCCGACAGGGCGTCGTAGAGCGGCCGCAGATAGGGGGCCAGCTTGTCTTCCATGTCGCCGGGCAGGAAGCCGATCGACTCGCCGGCCTCGACCGCCGGTCGGGACAGCACGATGCGCCCCACCTTGCCGGCCTCCAGGGCCTCGACCGCCTTGGCGACGGCGAGATAGGTCTTGCCCGTGCCTGCCGGTCCGAGGGCCAGCACCATGTTGTGGTGGTCGATGGCCGTCATCAGTTCGGCCTGGCCGTCCGATTTCGGTTTCAGAGTCTTCAGATAGGCCTGGTCCCGGTCGTCGTTCGAGGGATAGGGCGACCAGCCGGCGTGGGTGGGGAGGCGTCGCACCTTGGCGTCCTCCATGAACTGCCGCGAATCCAGAACCCCGTGTTCACGGGACATTTCACGGGTATGACGTTTGATTGCCGCACGCTTGGTCATGGACGCCTCCAGGGCATGAAAAAAGGCGACGCCGCAGGGGCATCGCCTCGAACGAAGGTGGAGAGGGAGGGGACAGAGGATGCAACGCACCCGCCCGGGTCGGAGGAAGGACCAACTTCCAGCGGGATTACCCGCCGACCAGAACGCGTCACGCGCGCTCTCCTGGGTCTGACCGGACCGGGGTTGATCCGGCTTCGGATCCGGGGCCGAAATGGCGACCTCGAATCGCATCTACACTCTGATGCTAGCGTGGTTTACGAGAGCTTAAAGCCCTCGTTTTCTTTAGAAGTGACGGTGATGTGATGAATGTTTACAGCCTCGGTGACAAGAAACCGCAGCTTCCGCCTCAAGGCGAATACTGGATCGCGCCGACCGCAACCGTCATAGGAGACGTGATTCTCAAGCCGGGCGCCAGCGTCTGGTTCGGCGCGACCGTACGCGGCGACAACGATCCGATCACGATCGGGCGAGATACCAACATCCAGGACGGCAGCGTGCTGCATTCCGATCCCGGCGAGCCGCTGACCATCGGCGACGGCGTCACGGTCGGCCACATGGTCATGCTTCACAGCTGCGAGATCGGCGACAACACCCTGATCGGCATCGGCTCGGTCGTGCTGGGCCGCGCCCGGATCGGGAAGAACTGTCTGATCGGCGCCAACACCCTGATCACCGAAGGCAAGGAAATTCCCGACGGCTCGCTGGTCATGGGTCAGCCGGGCAAGGTCGTGCGGCAGCTGAAGCCCGGCCAGATCGAGGCGCTGAAGGCCTCGGCCGCCCACTATGTGCAGAATTGGAAGCGCTATGTCGGCGGCCTCAAGCCGTCGTGAGGGCCGGGATCAGGCGATCCGCCTGCCGCCGACCGCAGCGAGGCTGAGCGGCGGGCGGGCGGCCTCGCCCACGCCGATCGAAACCCGGGCGGTGAGCAGGCGAGGCTCATCGGCCGCCAGCGTCAGGGTTGCGGCGGGCGCGTAGAGACCCAGCAGCCGGTCCGGCCGACCGGATGGGCCCCGCAGCGGCAGCAGGGTGATCTCGATCTGGGCCGCGACGCCGCCGGCGAGCGCGACGATCACGACCGGCCGGCCCTCGCGGACGGTCTGGGTCAGGGCTGTGGACACCAGCGGTCGTGAAGCGGTGCGCCACAGGGAGAGCAGGGACTGGCCCTTGAGGGGCTCGCCGTGGAAGCCTTCGATCCAGCTTCCGGCCAGGCGGATGACCGCGTCGTCGCCGGTGCGATGGGCCATGAATGCGCGGGGAAGACGCAGTCCCAGAGTGTCCGGCTGGACGGCCGCGCGCTCGGGAATTCCGCCGCGCGATTCCGGCCGGCGCGACAGCGTCGTCCAGTGGTCGATCAGGAACTGCGTATCAGGGTGAAACATCGTCTCGGCCTCTGCGGCGCCTGCCGCAAGGAGCGGGCCGGGCGAAAAGCAACGGAAACGAAAGGCTTTTGCGGTTCAGATGCAGTCTGGAGCGGCCCGCGTCTTGCTTGGGTCGCGGAAGATTTTCATCGGGAGGTCGGCCCATGCGGGTGCGGATCATGAACTGGGCGCCGGCCGTGGCGACATTCGTCGTGATGACGGCGGGTGCGGGCGCCGCCGCGGCGCAGTGCGGGCCCGTCTGCCCGCCGCCTCCGCCCCCGTGC
>NZ_JAVHLH010000008.1 GCF_031082345.1 Brevundimonas sp.
GCCAGGAAGTCCGATTTGGCCGCGTTGGCCGTCTCGGCCGCGAGCTTGGCCTCGCTCAGTTCGGCGGTCCGGGTCGCCACCGTGTCCTCGAGGCCGGCGACGTGGTCCGCGATCCGCCGGTCACGCTCGCGCAGGCCCTGCAGCATCGACCGCAGGCCGCCGACGAGGTCGCCGACCTCGCCGTCGGCGCGGATGTCGGGATCGGCGGAATAGTCCTCGGAATCGCGCACCTGATTGGCAAAGGCCGCCAGGCGCACGATCGGTTCGCTGATTCTGCGGGCCATGCGCAGGGCGATCACCAGGCCGCCCAGCGCCGCGATGGCCGTGCCCAGCAGGGCCACCAGGACCGAGCCGAGCACGCGCTCGCGCAGGCCTGGCGTCTTGGCCAGAAGGGTGATGCGGCCGACCGGTTCGCCCTGGCTGACCACGGGCGTGCTGACCTGCACCGTGCCCGTCGTCAGCACCGACCAGACCGACATCCGGTCGCCGTCCGTCACCCGGGCGTCGGACGCCAGCCGCACGCCGCCGCCGGTTTCCGCCAGCAACTCGCCGGACTTCGCTTCAATGCGGCCATAGGTGACGGCCGGCGTCTGGGCGATGGCGCGGAGCGCCGTGAAGGTCCCGACGCGGTCGCCCTCCCTGACAGAGTCCGCCGCGAACGAACCGATCACATTGGCCGTCTGGGTGAGGCCATCCGCCTCGAGCGCGGTCTGCCGCCGGGCGTCGGTCCAGCCCATGATCGGGGCGACCACGACGCACGTCGCCGCCAGGGCGGCAAGGACCAGCCCTACCAGCTTCTGGCGAATGGAACCGCCGCTTCTGTGAGACGAACTCCCCAATACGGCCACCCGATAACCTTCAGTTATTGTGGTTTATACTGTCCCTTAATGACTCGAGGCTTAATGCTCAGCCTTGTCGGGGGACGAGGGGAGGCGGGACGCCTTCCGGGGAGGTCCCAATGAGTAGCGGTTTCTTCTATGTCCTGCAGGACGAGGCCCGGATCCTGTTCGTCGATGACGACCCGATCCTGAGAGCCTTCGCCCAGGTCAATCTGGCCACCCCGAGCACGCAGGTCGATCTCGCCGAGGACGGCGACGCCGCGCTCGCTTGCCTGAAGAACGCCCGCTACGACCTCGTCCTTCTCGACCTTGAGATGCCCGGCGTCGACGGCTTCGAGGTTCTGACCCGCATCCGGACCGATCCGGCGCTGAAAGATCTCGCCGTCATTGTCCAGACGGGCCGCGAGGACGTCGAAGCCATAGACCGTTGCTTCCACCTCGGCGCCACGTCTTTCGTGATGAAGCCGCTGAACTGGCGGCTGCTCGCCTACCAGATCCGTTATGTCCTGCGCGCCGAACGGGTGGCCGCTGCCGGAAGGGCCGCGGCATGACCCTCCCGACTGGACGTCTGGCAGCAATCTCGAACAGGAGTGAGTGATGGCCATGGAAGCCGAAACACTGGCCCACAAACAGGAAGAGGCGGCGCTTGTCCGGGAACGGCGGGCGCGCGCCGAACGGCGGGGTCGAGACCGGCGCAAGCCGGGCACGCGCGTCAACCAGAATGCGCCGATGCGTTCGACGCTGCGCGGCGTCGGCCTCAGCGCTCTCGGCGTCGTCGCCACCATCATGGTGATCACCGTCGTCTACAGCCAGATCGCCCAGGTCTCGCTGCCGTATGTCACCCTGGCCTTCGAGGCGGGCGCGCTGGCCGTCGCGGTCATTGTCGTGGCGCTCGGCTTCGTGGAGCAGCGGCTGACCGAGATCCGTCTCGAGCTGATGATGCTGAACGGCGGACGCAGGCAGCAGGACGACCGGCGTCAGGGGGCCCGGCGCGGCGAAGGCGAAGCGACCGCCGAGTAATCCCGATGGGTCATCCGATTTCGCATAATATATCTTAGGCGCAACATGGCGGCGCCCCGGGCTCTCGCCAATCCCGCGTTCTCGCGCTACGCCTCCTTCCCGGACAAGGAGCGACCATGGCGGGCCTGAAGGACAAGCGCGGATTCATCGACAAGGACCGGCTCGACCTGTCGGAGCGTCAGGCCGTCGAATACTGGATGAAGCGCTGGGGCGTCACCCGCGACCAGATCACCGCCGCCCACCGCAAGGCCGGCCGCATGGTCAAGGACATCGCCGCCGAGCTCGGCAAGAAGCGTTAGACCGACGCCGAAGCGCGCCAGCAGACCATGATGCCATCATCGGGGTCGACCCGCGTCCCGGTCCGCGTGAACCCGTTCCGCTCAAGGACTCGCTGTGAGGCCGGATTGCTGATGGACGTTTCCGCAATCACGGCTGTCAGGTCGCCGCGAAGCCGGGCCCAGGCCAGAACTTCACTCACCGCCTGCCTGGCGATCCCCTGCCCGTGCCGGGTTTCCGCAACGCCATAGCCGATCTCGATAGCGCCATCTTCTGTCGGCTCGGCCTTGATCGAGCACAGGCCCACGACCTCACCGCCGTCCACGATCCACCATGCCGCCGGGCTGCAGGTCACCCCGACCTTGCGAGCGAGGTCCCGTAGCATGGCCACGACGGGCGCCGGTGCGACACCCCCGTCCGCGACCCGAAGTCCGCGCACGAGACCCCGTTCGTTCAGGTCGTCGAAATCAGCATCCTCGACCGGCAGGATCACTACAGGTGCAGCACCCGTTGGTACGCGTCCAGCGAGGCCTCGTGCATGGCCTCGGACATGGTCGGGTGCGGATAGACGATGCCGTGCATCTCCTCCTCCGTGGCCTCCATGGCGATGGCGGTGACGAAGCCCTGGATCATCTCGGTGACCTCGGCGCCGATCATGTGGGCCCCGATCAGCGCGCCGGTCCTGGCGTCGAAGATCACCTTGACGAAGCCCTCGATCTCGCCGGCGGCCACGGCCTTGCCGTTCACCCGGAACGGGAAGCGGCCGACCTTGACCTCGCGTTTGGCCTCGCGGGCCCCCTGCTCGGTGATCCCGACCGAGGCGACCTGCGGCTGGGCGTAGGTGCAGCCGGCGATCGGCGAGTGGACGTTCGGCGTCTTGTAGCCGGCGATATGCTCGGCGGCGTGGATGCCCTCGTGCGAGGCCTTGTGGGCCAGCCAGGGCGCGCCGGCGCAGTCGCCGATGGCGTACAGCCCCTTCACATTCGTCTGGCAATGGCCGTCGATGGTGATGTGGCCGCGGTCCATGTTCACGCCCAGCGCCTCCAGGCCGATGCCGTCGGTGTTGGCGGTGATGCCGACCGCCGAAATGCACACCTCGGCCTCCAGGGTCTCGGCCTTGCCGCCGGCCTCGATGGCGACCTGAACCCCCTTCCCGCCCTTCGACACCTTGGTGACCTTGCAGCCGGCGCGGAATTTCATGCCGCGCTTCTCGAAGGCCTTCTGAGCGGCCTTCGAGACCTCCTCGTCCTCGACCGGCATGATCCGGTCGACCGCTTCCACCACGGTAACTTCCACGCCCAAGGCTCTGTAGAAGCTGCCGAATTCCACGCCGATGGCGCCAGAGCCGATGACCACGATCGAGGCCGGCATCTTCTTGGGGGCCATGGCCTCGCGATAGGCCCAGATGCGGTCGCCGTCGGCCTCGAGACCGATCTGCGGGATCGCCTTGGCGCGGGCTCCCACCGCCAGCATCACGGTCTTCGCCTCGACCGTGCGCGAACCGCCGGCCTTCAGCGCGACGACGACTTTCGGGGCCGCAGCGCCCTTCTCCAGCTTCGCCGAGCCCTCGATCACCTCGATCTTGTGCTTCTTCATCAGGAAGGCGACGCCCTTGTTCATCTGGGCGGCCACGCCGCGCGAGCGCTGGATGATGGCGTCGAAATCGAAGCCGACCTTCTCGGCCGACAGACCGTAGTCCTTCAGATGCGACAGGCTCTCGTATTTCTCGCCCGACTTGAGCAGCGCCTTGGTCGGGATGCAGCCCCAGTTCAGGCAGATGCCGCCCAGCGCCTCGCGCTCGACGATCGCCGTCTTCAGGCCCAGCTGGCTGGCGCGAATGGCGGCCACATAGCCGCCGGGACCGGAACCGATGACGATCAGATCGAACTCAGCCATACGAATAATCTCCTTGAGCAGCGCCTCTTAACCCGCCGGGAACGCGAAAGGCACCCTCCCCGCCTCGCCGCGAAACGAAATGTCAGGCCAGCATGAAGGCCATCCACGCTTCCAGATCCATGACGGTCAGCGCCGCCACGAGGGCCGCGGGAAAAAGCACCAGGCTGAAGTAGAGCGCCAGATGGATCGCGCCGCGAATGAGCGCCTGAAGCCGGCTGACGCCGTAGTAGCGGCTGGCCGCCAACGTGAAATAGGTCAGGAACGGCAGCACGAGGGGCCACGCCGGCGCGTTCGCCCCGTACTTGTTCGCCAGGGCCAGCAGGATCAGCAGGATGAAGGCGGTGATATGCGCCCACATGGCGAACACCAGATGCTCCATGATCAGCCGCCTTCGTCCAAAGAACGGCGCCAGCATCAGGGCGTAGAGCGGCATCAGCAGCCAGATCGCATTGGGCAGCCAGCCAGCCAGCCGCTCGGAGATCGCCGCCTGTTCCAGGTTGGAAACGTTCTCGTAGAGCAGGTTCTGGCGGTCGGTTTCGGTCGTGGCGCGCGCCGCCGCGGCCGCGATCGCCGCGGTGACGGCGGGGTCGATGGCCGGCTCGACGCGCCGCTGCATCCATCGCTCGCCCTGGGTCGCGTTCTCGAGGTGAACCGTCGCGCCGTCCGGATCGGCGCGCGCGGTGACGGGACGGTCCGGATCCGTCACCTGCGCGAGGTACTGGTACAGCTGCACGTCGGCGAAGTTCAACGTCAGCAGGAACAGGGCCGTGACGACCACGAACAGCTTCGTCGGGGTCTGGTAGAGCGAGCCCGCGCCGTCGCGGCAGGCTTCCAGCAGCCGCCCCGGCTTCACCGCCAGCGCGACGAGCGTACGCGCGGTGCGTCCGTCGACCAGATTGGTTTCGGAGAAGGCCTCGGCCGCCCAGTCGCGCAGGGGACGGGGCCGGGCGAGCGTGTCCTGGCCGCAGGTATGGCAGTAGCGACCGCGCAGAGCGGTCCCGCACGCCCGGCAGGCGGCCTCGTCCTCAACCGGCTGGCGTTCTGACATGCAGCCTCCCCCGTCCGGCCCATCTTGACCGGGCGGCGGCAGGCCGCAAGCCCCGCCGTCAGGCCAGCATCGTGACCGGGTCTTCGATCATCGCCTTGAAGACCTGCAGGAATTTCGCGCCGATGGCGCCGTCCACGACGCGGTGATCGCAGGTCAGGGTGACGGTCATCACCGTGGCCACGGCCAGTTGGCCGTCCTTGACCACGGGGCGCGGCTCCCCGGCCCCGACGCTCATGATCGCGCCCTGGGGCTCGTTGATGATCGAGGCGAACGACTGGATGCCGAACATGCCGAGGTTGGACACGCTGAAGGTGCCGCCCTGGAACTCCTCGGGTTTCAGCTTGCGGTCGCGGGCGCGCTTGGCCAAGTCCTTCGACTCGGTCGCGATCTGCGACAGGGTCTTGGTCTCGGCCTTGCGGATGATCGGAGTGATCAGGCCGCCGTCGATCGCAACCGCCATGGCCACATCGGCGTGGTGGTGCATGGCGATGCCTTCGGGCGAATAGCTGGCGTTGGCCTCCGGCACCGCCTTCAGGGCCATGGCGCTGGCCTTGATGATGAAGTCGTTGACCGAGACCTTGATCCCGTCCTTCTCCAGCATGGCGTTGACCCGCGCCCGCGACGCCAGGAGGCCGTCGATCTCGCAGTCGATGTTGAGCGGGAAATGCGGCACGTCGCGGAAGCTGTCGGTCAGGCGCCGGGCGATGGCCTTGCGCATGCCGTCCAGCGGGACGAGGTCGTAGCTGCCGTCGGGGATGCCCATCTGGGCCAGCGACTGGACCTTGCGGGTCTCGCCGGATGGCGCCGCGGCGGCCGCGGACGGAGCGGAGCCCTTCTCCGCACCCTCGAGGTCGCGTTTGACGATCCGGCCGTGCGGACCGGTGCCCTTGACCGTGGACAGGTCGATCCCGGCCTGGGCCGCCAGACGGCGCGCCAGGGGCGAGGCGAAGATGCGCTCGCCGTCGGCTTTCGCCGGGGCCTTCGGCGCAGGCGTGGCGTCGGCCTTCGAAGGCTCCGGCTTCGCCGCCTCGGCTTTCGGCGCTTCAGCCTTTGAAGCCTCGGCCTTCGGAGCGGGGGCGGCCGCGCCGCCTTCGTCCTTCAGACGGGCGATCGGCGTATTGACCTTCACCCCCTCGGAGCCCTCGGCCACGAGGATGTCAGTGATCTCGCCCTCGTCGACGGCCTCGACCTCCATGGTCGCCTTGTCGGTCTCGATCTCGGCGATGACGTCGCCGGCCTTGACCGTGTCGCCGACCTTGACGTGCCATTTGGCCAGGACGCCCTCCTCCATGGTGGGCGACAGGGCGGGCATCAGGATGTCGGTCATTGCGCGCTCCCTGTCTCGTCCGTGGGTTCGGCGACGGTCTGGACGTTCTGCGCCTTGAGGGCGTCGCTCATGCCGGCGAGAATCTGATTGTAGGCCGCCCGCTCGTCCATCCCGTGCCGCACCTTGTAGCCGTGCGCCATGTGGGTCGCGGCGTAGGCCAGCATGCGGCCGAACATGGCCGGGTCATTGAAGGCCGGCTTGATCGACATGACCGGCTCCTGCTTCGACCACCACATCCGCAGGATTTCGATCGCCTCCGGGTCGGCGGCGACGCTGGCGGGCGTCTTCAGCTGGTGCTCCTCGCGCTCGCTCATGCCATCACCTGCTTCACGGCGGCGACGATCTTGTCCACGCCGGGCAGCGACAGGGCCTCCAGATTGGCGGCGTAGGGCAGCGGCACGTCCTCCTGATGGACCCGCAACGGCGGCGCATCCAGATAGTCGAAGGCGTGTTCGATGACCCTCGCCACGACCTCGGCGCCGACGCCCATCGGACCCCAGCCCTCTTCGGCCGAGACTAGGCGGCTGGTCTTCTTGACGCTCTCGACGATGGTCTCGTGATCCAGCGGCCGCAGGGTGCGCAGGTCGACGACCTCGCAGCTGATCCCCTCCTCCGCCAGTTTCTCGGCGGCCTGCAGGGCGAAGCCGACCATGCGGCTGTGGGCGGTGATGGTGACGTCGGTCCCCTCGCGGCGGACCTTGGCCTTGCCGATCGGGACCAGCCAGTCCTCGACCTCGGGCACGTCGAACTCCAGCCCGTACATCATCTCGTGCTCGAGGAAGACGACGGGGTTGGGGTCGCGGATGGCCGACTTCATCAGCCCCTTGGCGTCGGCCGCGTCATACGGCGCGATAACCTTCAGGCCGGGCACCTGGGCGTACCAGGCCGAATAGTCCTGGCTGTGCTGGGCCCCGACGCGGCTGGCGGCGCCGTTGGGCCCGCGGAAGACGATGCTGGCGCGGATCTGGCCGCCCGACATGTAGAGCGTCTTGGCCGCCGAATTGATGATGTGGTCGATGGCCTGCATGGCGAAGTTGAAGGTCATGAACTCGACGATCGGCTTCAGCCCGGCCATCGCCGCGCCGACGCCGAGGCCGGCGAAGCCGTGCTCGGTGATCGGGGTGTCGACGACGCGCTTGTCGCCGAACTCCTGCAGCAGCTCGCGGCTGACCTTGTAGGCGCCCTGGTACTGGGCGACTTCCTCGCCGATCAGGAAGACGCCCTCGTCGCGGCGCATCTCCTCCGCCATGGCGTCGCGCAGGGCGTCGCGGATGGTGGTCTTGACCAGTTTGGCGTCGGCCGGGATTTCCGGATCGCGCAGTTCGGTCTTCGGCTTGACCGGGGCGTCGGCCGGCGCGCCTTCTGCCGGAGCCTTGGTCTCGCCCTTCGGCGCATCCGCGGGCGGAGCGTCAGCCTTGGGAGCCGGAGCGGCCGCGCCGTCTTCGCCCGCCAGACGGGCGATCGGCGTATTGACCTTCACGTTTTCCGAGCCCTCGGCCACGAGGATCTCAAGCACCTCGCCCTCGTCGACGGCTTCGACCTCCATGGTCGCCTTGTCGGTTTCGATCTCGGCGATGACCTGGCCGGCGGAGACCGTGTCGCCCGCCTTGATGTGCCATTTGGTCAGCGTGCCCTCTTCCATCGTGGGCGACAGCGCCGGCATGAGAATGTCGGTCACGCTGAGGCCTCCACATAGACGTCGGTGTAGAGCTCGGAGGGATCCGGTTCCGGGCTTTCCTGGGCGAATTGAACGGCTTCGGCGACGATGGCCTTGACCTCGGCGTCGATGGCCTTGAGCTCGTCCTCGGTCGCCTTGGCGGCGGCCAGCAGGCTCTTGATATGGTCGATCGGGTCGCGGGTCTTCTTGACCTCGTCGACCTCTTCCTTGGTGCGGTATTTGGCCGGATCGCTCATGGAATGGCCACGATAGCGGTAGGTCTTCACCTCAAGGATGAAGGGGCCGCCCCCTTCCCTCGCCCGCTTGACGGCCTTGGCCACCGCGTCCCGCACGGCCAGCACGTCCATGCCGTCGACCTGTTCTCCGGGGATGCCGAAGCTGGCGCCGCGCTGGCTCAGGTCGGTCGTGGAGGACGAGCGCTCGATGCTCGTGCCCATGGCGTACTGGTTGTTCTCGATGATGTAGATGGCCGGCAGCTTCCACAGCTGGGCCATGTTGAAGCTCTCGTAGACCTGCCCCTGGTTGGCCGCCCCGTCGCCGAAATAGACGAAAGCGACCGAGTCATCGCCGCGGTAGCGGCCGGCGAAGGCCAGGCCGGTGCCCAGCGCCACCTGGGCCCCGACGATGCCGTGGCCGCCGTAGAAGCCGGTGGCGGTGTCGAACATGTGCATCGACCCGCCCTTGCCCTTCGACGAGCCGCCGATGCGGCCGGTGAGCTCGGCCATGACCTCCTTGGGGTCCATGCCGGCGGCCAGCATATGGCCGTGGTCGCGGTAGCCGGTGATGATCTTGTCGTGGCCCTGTTTGACGCTCTCCTGAACGCCGACGGCCACGGCTTCCTGGCCGATGTACAGGTGACAGAAGCCGCCGATCAGCCCCATTCCGTACAGCTGGCCGGCGCGCTCTTCGAAACGGCGGATCAGCACCATCTCGCGATAGAAGCGCAGCAGGTCCTCCTTCGAGGCCGTGGGCGTGTTGGGCAGTTTGGTCGCCTTGCTGGAATCAGCTTTGGCGGCGGGGGCTTTCGCCATCCGTCATCTCCCGGCTGGGCCCCGGTTCCAGGACCTCTTGTCGTTACGGAAAGGGGCTTTAGCAGCCTTCGTTCCCGAAACGCAAAGCGCGCCGGCAGCGCTGTAACGAAAGTTCACGCGCGCGGTGCGGCCGGGGCTTCCGGAGCGCGCGCGGAGACCCGGATGACGTAGTCGCGCGGGTCGGCGAAGCCCAGCACGGCGCGGGCCCGTTCCTCCAGCAGGTCGCGCGACAGGCTGTCGGTGCGCAGATACTGCGCCCGGATTTCCAGATCGCGGCGCTGCTCCAGAATGCCGGCCAGTTGGGCCTCGCGGCGCAGCATCATGGCGTCGCGCTCGCCGCCGCTCAGCAGGCCGCGCTCGCCGGTGAGGGCCTGGACCCCCAGATAGGCGATCAGCAGCAACAGCATGGCTGACGGGAAATACGGCTTCATCCGTTCGGGCACTGACGGACGCTCCTTCTGAGCGTGGACTCACAATCAATGAATCCTGACCGAAAATGCCTAACAAACCGTAGCTTGACCATAGAACCCGGCATCTCCGGACAACCGTCGAAGCGCGGCCGATCTGGGGGTTATTTCAGCAGCATGCCGTCGCCGTAATAGGCGCCTTGGTCGCCCAGCATTTCCTCGATGCGGAGCAGCTGGTTGTACTTGGCCGTGCGGTCCGAACGGGCCAGCGAGCCGGTCTTGATCTGTCCGCAGTTGGTGGCCACGGCCAGGTCGGCGATGGTCGAGTCCTCGGTCTCGCCCGAGCGGTGGCTCATCACGGCGGTGTAGCCGGCCCGGTGCGCCATATCCACGGCGTCAAGAGTCTCGGACAAGGTTCCGATCTGATTGACTTTTATCAGGATGGAGTTGGCCAGTCCCTCACCGATTCCGGCGGCCAGACGGGCCGGGTTGGTCACGAACAGGTCGTCGCCGACGATCTGGACGCGGTCGCCCAGCCGGTCGGTCAGCAGCTTCCAGCCGTCGAAATCATCCTCGGCGCAGCCGTCCTCGATCGAGACGATCGGGAAGCGTTCGCACAGGTCGGCGAGGTAGCCGACCATGGCGTCGGCCTCGAGCGTTTTGCCCTCCCCGGCCATGACGTATTTGCCGTCCTTGAAGAACTCGGTCGCGGCCACGTCGAGGCCGAGGTGAAAATCCTCTCCGGCCAGATAGCCCGCCGCCTGACCGGCCCGGGTGATGAAGCTCAGCGCCTCCTCGGCCGAGGCCAGGTTGGGGGCAAAGCCGCCCTCGTCGCCGACGTTGGTGTTGTGGCCGGCGTCCTTCAGCTGCTTCTTCAGGGCGTGGAAGATCTCGGCGCCCATGCGCAGGGCTTCGGAGAAGCTGTCCGCCCCGGTCGGCAGGATCATGAATTCCTGGATGTCGATCGGATTGTCGGCGTGGGCCCCGCCGTTGATGATGTTCATCATCGGCGTCGGCAGGATGCGGGCGGAGACGCCGCCCAGATAGCGATGCAGCGGCAGGCCCGACGAGATGGCGCTGGCCTTGGCGCAGGCCAGGCTGACCCCGAGAATGGCGTTGGCGCCCAGCCGGCTCTTGTTCGGCGTGCCGTCGAGACCGATCAGGGCCTCGTCGATGCGGCGCTGGTCCTCGGCGTCCATGCCGCTGAGGGCGTCGAAGATCTCGCCGTTGACAGCGTCGACGGCCTTGCCGACGCCCTTGCCGCCCCACTGGTCCTTGTCGCCGTCGCGCAGTTCGACCGCCTCGTGGGCCCCGGTCGAGGCGCCGGAGGGCACCGCCGCCCGGCCGAAGCTGCCGTCATCGAGGATGACATCGACCTCCACCGTCGGATTGCCGCGGCTGTCGAGGATCTGGCGGGCGACGATGTCGGCGATGTCGGTCATGGGTGCGCTCTGCTGTCAGGGAAGTCGGCGGGGTTTAGCGCAGGCCCCGCCGAATCGCCAACCGCAACCCGTCAGGCGCACCCCTCGACGTACTGGATGCTGGGACCGCCGGCGGCCACGTGCTGCACCCGGCCGTCGTTGCCGATGTGATAGCTGATGCCCCGCGAGGTCGGGTCCTGGACATAGTCCGCGCCGCCGCCGCTGCTCCAGGCGGTGATGTATTCCGCCGGAGCCTCGCTGTATTTGTGCGGGCTGGCCGTCGCGGCCGTCCCATAGGCCGACTTGATGGCGGCGGCCTCGTCGCCGACGCCAAAGCCGCGATCGGTTTTCAGCGTCGCGTCGCGACTGAGCCACAGGCTGGTCAGGACGCCGTTCTCGACCATCACCATCAGCCCTTGGGGAGCGCGTTCCGGGCGGAACATGTCGCACGACTCCGGATCGGGCCCTCCGACGGCGTCGGGATTGGCGTCCGGTCCCAGCGCAGCCACGACCTCGGCGCGGGTCATGCCGATGCGGAGCGGGCCCCAGCCCTGGGCGGTCACCGCATTGGCGTCGACGGGGGTCGCCGGCGCCGACGGTTCCGTCGGCCCCTCGGGCGGGGCTGTGGGCGATGGCTCGGAATCCGGCGCGCCGCAGGCGGCCAGCATCAGGACGGCGGAGGTGAGCAGAAGGGGGCGGATCATGGCGGCGGCTCCTCGGTTCGGAGCTAAAAACGCACGAAAACGGCGCGCGGTGAACCGCGCGCCGTCAATGTTCAGTCGCCGTGGGGTGAAGACCTAGTCTTCCTTGGGCGTCAGGACCTGGCGGCCGCGATAGGTGCCGGTCTTCAGGTCGATGTGGTGCGAGCGGCGCAGCTCGCCCGTGTCCTTGTCCTCGACGTGCGGGTTGGAGCCCAGCGAGTCGTGGGCGCGGCGCATGTTGCGACGCGAGGGCGATACTTTGCGCTTCGGAACGGCCATGTCCGTCTCAATCTTCTTAAGGTCGGGCGCCCCGGGTCCGGAGACCGAAAGCGCGAAAACAACTGCGGCGGCCCCCGAGAGAGCCGCCACGTGAGCGCGGGCTTATGCCTGAACCCGTCCGGGAGTTCAAGTCCGCTGACGTGCGCTCCAGTCCGCCCGCGACAGCCCGTAATACAGGCTGTCCTTCCACTCGCCGCCGACCTCCCAGGTCCGCTCGGCGAAGCCGGTCTTCACGAAGCCGAGTCGTTCCAGCAGGCGAATCGAGGCGGTGTTTTCGGGATCGACATCGGCGGTCAGGTCGTCGACGTCCCGCGTGCCGAAGACATGGTCGATCGACGCCGCCACCGCCTCGCCGGCGAACCCCTGCCCCCAATGGTCGGGATGCAGGATGTAGCCGACCTCCGGCAGTTTCCAGAAACCCGCCTTGCCGATCACGACGCCGTCGCGCTCGATGACGAAGTCCGGCTGGTCGGGGCCGTTGGCGATCATGCTGTCCAGCCACGTCGCCGTCTGTTCCAGGCTGTCATGCGGCGGCGTCGACCACCAGCGGGTGGCGCGCGGGTCCGACAGCACGGCGTGCATCGCCTTCAGGTCGTCCGGGCGGGCGGATCGCAGGGTCAGCCGGGGCGTGCGGATTTCCATCCCCGGCCAGTGCAGCGCGCCGCCGGAATGGTCAAGCCAGTGCACGTTCCAGGACGATGAAATGCAGGTCGTCCCTGAGCGGCAGGCCGAACCGGGGATCACCATAGGGGAACGGCAGGGTCTCGCCCGTCGGCTCGTATCCCAGCCGCCGGTACCAGGCGATCAGGGTCTCGCGTTGCGGAAAGACCGATATGCGCACCCGACGCGCGCCGAACCGCTCCGCGAGCGCGGCGTGCGCGGCCTCGACCATCCGGCGGCCCAGACCGCCGCCCTGCAGGGTCGGGCTGACCGAGAGCATGCCGAAATAGCCCGTCCCCTCGCCGCGGTCGGCGATCAGGATGCAGCCCAGCAGGGCCTCGCCCCGCCAGGCGGTGAGCATGGCCTGGGCCGGGTCGGCGAGGATGGAGGCCAGATCGTCGGGGTCGGTGCGCTGTCCCGCCAGCAGATCGGCCTCCGTGGTCCAGCCGGCCCGGGACGCCTCGCCGCGGTAGGCGCTCTCGATCAGCCGGTGCAGCGCCGGGATGTCGTCTGTCGTCGCGTCGCGGATGAGGATGTCAGTCATCGACAAGCGCCTCCGCCACCGCCTCGCCGATGGCCAGCGAACTGGTCAGGCCCGGGCTTTCGATGCCGAACAGGGCCATCAGTCCGGCAATTCCGTGATCTTCGGGGCCGCGTAGCTGGAAGTCCGGCTGCGGTTCGCCTGGCCCATGCAGCTTGGGACGGATGCCGGCGTAGTCAGGGGTCAGGGCGCCCTGCGGCAGGCTCGGCCAGAAGCGGCGGATATAGCCCTCGAACTCGGCCGCCTTGTCCGGATCGACCCAATAGTCCTCGGTCTCGACCCAGACGAGGTCCGGCCCGAACACCGCCTGTCCGCCCAGGTCCTTACGATAGTGGGTGCCGAGCGCGCCCGGGATCGGCGGCGGATAGATCAGCCGCTCGAACGGCGCCTTGCCGGTCAGGCGGAAATAGACGCCCTTGCCGAAATGGCCGGCGGGGATGTGGTCGGCGGGGTAGCCCTCGATGCGGCCGGCGACCTCCTGGGCCGCCAGTCCCGGCGCGGCGACCAGCAGCCGCGCGGTCAGGGTCGCCCCGCCCTCCCCGCCCGCAGTGATGGTGAAGCCTCCGCCCGGAAGCGCCTCTGCCCGCTCGAACGGCGTGGAGACCACGACCGAACCGCCCGCGTCCTCGATCTCGCCCTGCAGGGCCAGCATGTAGCCGTGGCTGTCGAACACGCCGCTCTCCGGCGACAGGATGGCCGCATGGGCGTTCAGCCCCGGTTCCAGCGCCCGCGCCTGGGCCCCGGTCAGATGCTCCAGCCCCTCGACCCCGTTGGCCGTCGCCAGTTTGAAGATGGTCTCGATGCGCTCGACCTCGGCTTCATCCGTGGCCACGACCAGCTTGCCGCATTTGCGGTAGTCGACCTTGTGGCTGTCGAGAAAGGCGTACAGCGACCGCCGCCCCTCGACGCAGAACCGCGCCTTCAGGGACCCGGTCGGATAGTAGAGGCCGCCGTGGATGACCTCGCTGTTCCGCGACGACACGCCCTGGCCGATGTGCGGCTCCGTCTCTAGCACCAGCACCGACAGGCCGCGCCCGGCCAGCGACCGCCCGCAGGCCAGCCCCACCGCCCCGGCGCCGACCACGACGGCGTCGAAATCGAAGCTCACGCTTTCGGGCCGTAGAGATGGGCCGCCCGGGCCTCGAAACAGTGCATCAGCTTGCCGACGGCGCGGTCGAAATTGGCCTGCAGCATCATGTCGAGCAGGCGTGACTTGAAGGCGAAGTCGATGAAGAATTCGACCCGCGTGCCCTCGGGGTGCGGGAAGAACTCCCAGCGGTTTTTCAGGTGGTGGAACGGCCCGCGGATCAGGCCGACCTCGACCTTGGGCGCATAGCGGTCATGCCGGACCCAGGTCGAGAACCGCTCCTTGAGGAAGGAGAAGCCGACCCCGGCCTCAGCGTCGATCACGGTCACGCCCGGCGCCTCTTCACGCTCGCCCCAGGCCCGCATCGACGACACCCAGGGCACGAACTCCGGATAGGCGCGCACGTCGGCGACCAGCGCGGCGAGCTGGTCGGGCTGGTAGGGCAGGATTTTCGTAACGCGGTGGACGGCCAACGGCGGCTCAGCGGCCCGTCTGGGCCAAGCGCGCCGCCTTCAGCCGCGCGAAATCCTCGCCGGCGTGGTGCGAACTGCGGGTCAGCGGCGAGGAGGACACCATCAGGAAGCCCTTGGCCCGGGCGATGGCCTCATAGGCCTTGAACTCGTCCGGGGTGACGAAGCGGTCGATGGCGGCGTGTTTGCGGGTCGGCTGCAGGTACTGGCCGATGGTGATGAAGTCGACGCCGGCCGAGCGCATGTCGTCCATCACCTGCATGACCTCTTCGCGGGTCTCGCCCAGGCCGACCATGATGCCGGACTTGGTGAACTGGTTGGGGTCGCGCTCCTTGACCATCTGCAGCAGACGCAGGCTGTGGAAGTAGCGGGCCCCGGGCCGGATCTTCAGATACAGCCGCGGCACGGTCTCGAGGTTGTGGTTGAAGACGTCGGGGGTCGCATCGATCACCACCTCGGCCGCGCCGTCCTTGCGCAGGAAGTCGGGCGTCAGGATCTCGATGGTCGTGCCCGGCGCCTGCAGGCGGATCTGGCGCACCACCTCGGCGAAGTGGGCGGCGCCGCCGTCGGAAAGGTCGTCCCGGTCCACCGAGGTGATGACGACGTGGTTCAGCCCCATCTGCTGGACGGCCAGGCCGACCTTGGCCGGTTCTTCCGGGTCGAGGGCCTGCGGCAGGCCGGTCTTGACGTTGCAGAAGGCGCAGGCCCGCGTGCAGGTGTCGCCCATGATCATCAGGGTGGCGTGCTTCTGGCTCCAGCACTCGCCGATGTTCGGGCAGGCCGCCTCCTCGCAGACCGTGACCAGGCCCTTGTCCTTCACGATGGCGCGGGTGGCGTTGTACTGGCCGGAACCGGGCGCCTTGACGCGCAGCCAGTCCGGCTTCTTCAGCACGGCGGTCTCGGGCCGGTTCTGCTTTTCCGGGTGACGCAGTTCGGCCGGCGTCTTCGTCAGGGTGTCGATCAGCGTGACCAAGGCGGCGCGGGCTCCGGGCTGTGCGAAACCGCTATGTCGTCCTTCCGGGTGGCGAAGGCAAGGCGGGCCCGGTCGTCACGCCGGGTAACACATCTTTTCAACCCCTCCGCCCCGCTCTAGTTTGCGCGTTCAGACCAAGGCGCGGCCAACGCGCCACGGAGGATGTATTTGCGCCTGCCCCTGGACCCCAAGGCCGTCGAGGTGACGATCTTCGACGCCCTGATCGCGGCCCGCGACACCTATGGCGACAAGGAGATTCTGGAGGACCAGGACCGCAAGCCTCTCACCTACACCGGCCTGATCCGCGCGGCCTTTGTGCTTGGGCGCAAGATCGCCGCGATGACGGCGGTGGGCGAGCGGGTCGGCATCCTGCTGCCCTCCAGCATGGGGGTGGTGGTCACCTACTACGGCCTGCACGCCCACGGCCGCGTCCCGGTGATGCTCAACTTCACCTCGGGCGAACAGAATGTGAAGGCCGCCATCAAGGCCGCCGGCGTCGGCAAGGTCCTGACGGCGAAACGGTTCATCGACCAGGCCAAGCTGGCGGACCTGGTCGGCCATATCGAAAGCGTCGCCGAGGTCGTCTGGCTCGACGACGTGCGCGAATCGATCGGTCTGCCGGACAAGCTGTACGGGCTGATGGCCGGCATGATGCCGAAGCGGTTCAGGGTGAAGACCGACCCGTTCTCGCCCGGCGTGGTGCTGTTCACCTCGGGCAGTTTCGGCGCGCCCAAGGGGGTGGTGCTCAGCCAGTGGAACCTCGTGGCCAACTGCCGCCAGGTGGCCCAGCACATCGATCTGGACCCCGACTGGGTGATGTTCAACCCGCTGCCGACCTTCCACTGCTTCGGCCTGACCGGCGGCGTGCTGCTGCCGCTGCTGCAGGGACTGAAGGCGTTCCAGTACCCTTCACCCCTGCACGCCAAGCAGATCGTCGAACTGCTGCCGCAGGTGAAGGCGTCGATCCTGTTCGCCACCGACACCTTCCTGAACCAGTACGCCCGGGTGGCGGGGCCGGACGACTTCTCGACCCTGAAATTCGTCGTGGCCGGGGCCGAGCGGGTCCGCGACGAGACCCATCACCTGTTCAACACCCGTTTCCACGGCCTCAAGCTGCTGGAGGGCTACGGCGCCACTGAGGCCGCGCCCGTGGTGGCTGTGAACCATCCGGACCGCAACCGGCCCGGAACCGTCGGCCAGATCCTTCCCGGCATGGAATGGCGACTGGAGCCGGTCGACGGCATCGACGAGGGCGGGCGGCTGTATCTGCGCGGTCCCAATGTGATGAAGGGCTATCTCTCGCCCGACGACCCCAACGCCATCGAGCCGCTCAAGGACGGCTGGCACGACACGGGCGACATCGTCGCGGTCGACGACGAGGGCTATATCTGCATCCTCGGGCGGGCGAAACGGTTCGCCAAGATCGGCGGAGAGATGGTGTCGCTGACCGCCGTCGAGGGCCTCGCCAGCGCTGTATGGCCGGAGGCGCGCCACGCCGTGGTCTCCATCCCCGACAGCCGCAAGGGCGAAAAACTGGTGCTGGTCACCGACCGCAAGGACGCCGACGTCGCCCGTCTCGCCGAATGGGCCCGTAGCCACGGCGCGCCGGAACTGGCCGTGCCGAAGAAGATCCTGCGCGTGGGCGAACTGCCGGTGCTCGGCACCGGCAAGACCGACTATGTGGCGATCCAGCAGATGGTGGACCTCGACAAGGCCGCCTAGGTTCCGCCGCCGCAGGCCCCGGCCCGTGGTCGGCGGACGCGATGATGAAGCCGCTAGCCGATCCGCACGCCCGTCATCGAGATCGATCCGCCCTCGATGACGTCGTTGAAGAAGCGGACGTCCTCGTTCGGCCGGCGCTGGGCGGCGACGTAGAGCAGCGGCAGGAAATGCTCGTCGGTCGGCACGCTCATCTGCGCGTCCTCGGCGAGGCCGACCCAGTCGATCAGGGCGTCGTCGTCGCCGCGGACCAGCGCCGCCTTGACCGCCTCGTTGAACTGCGTCGCCCAGCCATAAGGCTCGCCGCCGGCCCGCTTCCAGGTGCGCAGATTGTGGACGAAGTCGCCCGAGCCGGCGATCACCACCCCCTCGTCCCGCAGCGGCGCCAGCTTTCGCGCCAGGTCGAAATGGCCCCGGGCGTCCAGCCCGCGATCCAGCGACAGCTGCACGACCGGCACGTCCGCCTCGGGCCAGACGTGGGTCAGCACGGACCAGGTCCCGTGATCCAGGCCCCACTGGTCGGTCGGCGCCGCCCCGGTCAGGTCCGCGACCCGGGCGGCCAGGTCGGGCGAGCCCGGCGCGGGATACTGCATCGCATGCAGTTCATCCGGGAAGGCGCCGAAATCGTGGATGGTTTCCGGCGTCGACTGCGCGGTGACGGCGGGCCCGTCCGTCTCCCAGTGAGCCGAGACCATGAGCACGCCTTTCGGCTTGCCGACCGCCCGGCCGATCTCGCGCCAGACGTCCGCGCAGGAACCGCCCAGCGCATTCATCGGCGAACCGTGGCCGAAGAAGAGGACGGGCTGGCGCATCAGCCGAACAGCTTCTTCGCCGTCTCCGCGACATAGCGGCCCTGCCAGCGGGCGCCCTCCAGCTCGTTGTCGCTGGGCATGCGCGAGCCGTCGCCGCCCGTGATGGTGGTGGCGCCGTAGGGCGAGCCGCCGGTGATCTCGTCCATGCGCTGCTGGCCTTCCCAGGCGTAAGGCAGTCCGGTGACGATCATGCCGTGATGCAGCAGGGTCTGGATCAGGCCGATCAGCGTCGTCTCCTGCCCGCCGTGCTGCGTCGCGGTGGAGGTGAAGGCCGAGCCGACCTTGCCGACAAGGGCGCCCTTCATCCACAGGCCGCCGGTCTGGTCGAGGAAATTGCGCATCTGCGACGCCGCCGTGCCGTAGCGGGTCCCCGCCCCGACGATGATGGCGTCATAGCCGTTCAGGTCGGCCACCCTGGCGATCGGCGCGGCCTGGTCCAGCTTGTAGCCGCTCTTGCGGGCCTGGTCCTCGGGCACGAGTTCCTCGACCCGCTTGATGTCGACCTCGGCGCCGTCCACCGAGCGTGCGCCGGCCGCGACGGCTTCGGCCATGGCTTCAACGTGGCCGCGGGTGGAATGATACAGGACAAGGATCTTGGGCATCGGACTCTCCGCTTGACTGGGCTGCTCTATTAGTAACAGCGACTGTAGCGGAAATAGGTTCCGCTGACAGGCGGACAAGTCCCCCCGGTCAGGTTTTGATCCGCGGCCCCAGCGGACAGATACGGTCGTAGAACTCGGCCGGCGCCGGAACCGCGCCGCCCCTGAGCAGGCGGAAGCGGTGTTCCACCACCATCGCCTGCTGCTCGATATTGAGACTTCCCCAACTGCAGTCCATGCCGGTCGGATAGGCGTAGGAGGCCGGACGATCGCCCGCCCGCAGCTTGCCGGTCAGCAGATTGATCCCCTGCTGCGCCTGCCACACGTGGGTCAGTTCATGGATCAGCACCGCCTGGACCTTCACCGGCGCCGCGGCGATGTCCGACGGCAGGGATCGGCCGGGCCAGACGATCCAGTCGCGGCCGAACCAGCGGCCGGGCACAAAGGCGCGAACGACCGGCCAGGGCGCGCCCAGCAGGCGGACCTTCGCGCAGCATAGGGCGTCGCCGAAGGCCTCTCGCGCCAAGTCCGTTTCGCCGTCGGTCAGCGGCCGGATCAAGGCGCGACCATGGTCACCGCATAGCCGCCCGTCGGGCTGACCCACTCCCAGTGCCAGGGCTCATAGACATACGGCACGAAGCCGAAGCGGTGGGCGTTCTGGACCAGCCAGCGGTAGGTGGCGGTGCGGCTCATATGCAGCCGGCTGTTCGGCGAGGTGTTGTCGACGCCCATCTGGCCCATCTGGCCGACATAGAGGTCGACCGCCGTGCCGGTGCGGTGCGGGGAACAGACCGCCCGGCGCAGGCCGTCGCAATTGCCCTGGGCGGCGCAGCGGGCCGCGTCGGCCTCCGGGTCCCGGAAACCGGAGAAGATCTGCAACAGCTCACGATCCGCCGCGACCTCGGGCACTTCTTCCCGCGCCGCCGCCACCATCAGCCGGTAGGCCGCCAGCACGTCGCGCCGCAACAGGCGGGTCAGCCGGTCGGCGTGCTCCTCGGACTCGACCAGATAGCCGAGCTGATACAGCGGCGGCGGATCGGGACACGGCTGTTCGCGGACCCGCTCCATGATGAAGGGCCGGCGCTCCTGCCACAGGCCGCGGAAGACCTGGAAGGTCGCCGGGTCGAACCAGCCGGTGGCCGGCAGGCTGTGGGCGTACTGGAACTCGGCCAAGGCCCGGGCGAACCGGGGCGAGCCCGGCGCGCAGCCGGTGCCCAGCTCCTTCTGGATCAGCGGCAGATAGGTCTCCCAACCCCACTCGGTCGGGCCGAACGGCGCCCATTCCAGCGAATAGTGCGAGATCGCATTGGCCAGCGCCGGCGCGCCCCATTCGATCTGATCCGCATCGCACACTTCCGCCACCCCGGACGACGACTGCGCGTGCGCCTCGCCCGCGCTCCCCATCGCCCCGGCCAGGAACGGCAGGGCGGCCAGCATCGTCAGGAGGGCGCGGTTCGACATGGCCGGATGGTGACCCCAGCGGTGTGTCCACGGCAAGACCCTTCGCCCGTCGAGGACCGGACGGCGCGACAGCTCGCGCGTCGCGCTCAAAGTCGGCATGGTGAAGGTACGGCCGACTCAGGGCCGGACCGCCGGACGCCCGCATGACCGACGCCGCCCAAACCTCGACCGCAGGGGCCGCCCCGCGCCGCAGCAACGGCGTGCTCGCCGCCTTCTCGGCCGCCTGCCTGCCCTATGCCGCGCTCGGCCTGCCGGTCTACGTCACCCTGCCGGAATTCTACGCCAGCCACGTCGGCGTCGACCTCGCCGTGGTCGGGCTGGTGTTCCTGATCATCCGCATGGCCGACATCGTCATCGATCCGGCCCTCGGCATGGTCATCGACCGCACCAACAGCCGCTTCGGCCGCTACCGGCTGTGGATGGGTCTGGCGGCGCCGGTGCTGATGCTGGCGGTCGGCATGCTGTTCATGGCCCGGCCGGGCGCCGGCGCGGCCCACCTGACCCTGTGGCTGGTGGTTCTGTCGCTGGGCTTCTCGGTCAGCCTGCTGTCGCAGGTCAGCTGGGCCTCGGCCCTGTCCTCCGACTACGATCAGCGTTCGCGCATCTACGGCTGGTGGCAGACCGCCAACATCATCGGCGTGCTGGCGGTGCTGATGGTGCCGGTGCTGGTGCAGAACATGGGCTGGGGCGACTACGCCCGCGCGGTGCAGTGGCAGGGCTGGTTCATCATCATCGCCCTGCCCGTCTCCCTGGCCATCACCTTCGCCTTCACGCCGGAGCCGCCGCCCGGGCCGCCCGCCTCGGCCGAAAGCCGGTTCGCCTATCTGGCCCTGTTCAAACGGCCGGTGATCCAGCGCCTGCTGGGCGCGGACCTGGCGCTGGGCGTCGCGCGCGGCGTCGTCGGGGCCCTGTTCTTCTACTTCTTCGAGGCCGCGCGCGGCTTCGAGCGCGCCGAGACCTCGATCCTGCTGCTGGTCTATTTCGTCTTCGGCCTGTTCGGCGCCCCGGCGTGGAGCTGGCTGGCGGTGCGGCTGGGCAAGCACCGGGCGCTGATCTGGGCCTGCGTCTATTTCGCCGTGACCCTGATGCTCGCCGCCTTCCTGGCGCCGGTTCTGGTCGAACCGGTCCGAGGCGCGCTCGAGGCCGTGACCGGCGCCCCCGCCCCCTACGCCGACCTGCTGATGGCCGGGCTCATGGTCGCCCTGGTGGGCCTCGCCTTCGCCTCGGGCGACCTGCTGCTGCGGGCCATGATGGCCGACGTCAGCGATCAGGTGCGGCTCGACGACGGCGCCGACCGCACCGGCCTCCTGTTCTCGATCCTGACCGCCACCTCCAAGCTCGGCTACGCCGTCTCGGTCCTGACCTTCGCCGGCCTGCAGATGGCCGGCTTCGATCCGGGGCTGGGCGGCGGGAATTCCGGTCCGGCCCTGATGTGGCTGCAGATCATGTTCGCCGGCCTGCCGGCCCTGTGTCTGCTGCTCGCGGCCCTCGCCCTGCACCGCTATCCGCTGGACCAGACGCGCCACGCGGAAATCCGCGCCGCCCTTGAAGCGCGCGGGCCGGCGGGCCGGAAGGCCGGGGCATGACCGACGCCCGCGCCCGCCCCGTCGACCGCCTCAACGCCATCATGGTCCGGCTGCGCGACCCGGTCGGCGGCTGCCCCTGGGACGTCGAACAGACCTTCCAGACCATCGCCCCCTATACGCTCGAGGAGGCCTACGAGGTCGCCGACGCCATCGAGCGCGGCGACTGGGACGAGCTGAAGTCCGAACTGGGCGACCTGCTGTTCCAGGTCGTCTTCCACGCCCGCATGGCCGAGGAACAGGGACTGTTCGGCTTCGACGACGTGGCGAACGCCATCGCCGACAAGCTGGAGCGCCGCCACCCCCACGTCTTCGGCGACGAGGCCGCCAAGCCCGACGGCGCCGCCCAGAAGGCCCGCTGGGAGGACATCAAGGCCGCCGAACGCGTCGCCAAGGCCCAGCACGGCGTGCTCGACGACGTCCCCGTCGGACTGCCGGCCCTCGCCCGCGCCGCCAAGCTGACCAAACGCGCCGCCCGCGTCGGCTTCGACTGGCCCTCGACGGCCGAGGTGCTGGACAAGCTGGATGAGGAGGTCGCCGAGCTGAAGGCCGAGATCGTCGCCGGCGACCTCGACAAGGCCCGCGGCGAACTGGGCGATCTGCTGTTCGTCATGGCCAATCTCGCCCGCAAGCTGGGGGTCGAGCCCGAGGACGCCCTGCGCGGAACCAACGCCAAATTCGTCCGCCGCTTCGCCTTCATCGAGGCGGAACTGGCGAAGGCCGGGCGGACGCCAGAGCAGTCGGATCTCGCCGAGATGGACGGGCTGTGGAACGCGGCGAAGGCGGCGGAGCGGGGCTGAAGCCCCCTACTGCGCCACCCGGTCCTTGTTCATCCGCAAGCGGACCACCAGCCCCTGCGGGGCCCAGTCCTTCTCGATGTCGCCGTCCAGCTGGCGGGCCATGGCGCGCTCCACCATCTGGCTGCCATAGCCGCCCGGTCCCTCGGGCGGTTTCACCGGCGGCCCGCCCTGCTCCGTCCAGGCGATCACGATCTCCTTGTCGTGCGCCGAACAGGACACGTCCAGGGTTCCTGTCTCCGCCGAAAGGGCGCCGTACTTCAGCGAATTGGTCGCCAGTTCGTGGACGATCAGGGCCAGGGCGTTGGCCGCCTGCTCGCCCACGCCCATGCGCGGCACCGACACCCGGATGCGGCCGCTGAAGGCGCCGAGGTCGTCATAGGGCGCGAGCAGGACGGACAGGAGGTCGCCCAGCAGGGCCGCCTTGCCTTCTTCGCCCGGAAGCGGACGAACCAGGTCGTGGGCGCGCCCCAGGGCCGTCAGGCGCTGGGTCAGTTCCCGGGCCATGTCGCCGGTCGTATCCACCGAGCGGGAGGTGATGGCGGTCAGCCCCGAGGCGATGGCCAGCAGGTTCTTGACCCTGTGGCTCATCTCGCCGGCGAGCAGTTCGTGGCCTTCCTCGGCCTGTTTGCGGCCGGTCACGTCGATGAAGATGCCGAACATCTTGCGGCTGACCATGCCGAGGTCGTCGCCCTGGCCGCGGGCGGAGACCCAGCGGACATCGTCGTCGACCAGGATGCGGAAATCGATCTCATAGGGCCCGATGACCGCGCGGGTGGCGGCGAAGGCGGCCCGCACCCGGTCCCGGTCGGCCGGGTGAATGTGGGACGAGAGGTCTTCGAAGGTGACGTGGGGGCGAATCGGCATGCCCCAGAGTCCGAACGCCGCGTCGTCCATGGCGAAGGTGTCGTCGTCGACGTTCCAGGACCATAGCGCGACCCCGGCGGCCTCAAGCCCTCGTTGCAGATTGGCGGCGTCCCAGGTCGGCGCGCTCTTCTTCGTCTTCGACATTCACTGGCCCACGCTCAACCGCGTCGCGCGACCTTGCGCGACCATGCGTGAACACCCGATCCTAGCACGGACCGCCCCGGCGCGCGCGCCTGCCGCCTAGGCGGCCCCGGAAAACTGCCGCTCGAACCGCCCCAGCGCCGCCGGATGCAGGCGCACGACGACATGCGTCCGGCCCTCGGCGTCCGTCTCGCGCCCGGTGACCCGGCCGTTCTCGTACAGCCAGGCCAGGGCCTCGCCCTGAGACGGGTCCAGCACCAGCTCGGTCTCCGGGTCGTCGTCGATCAGGCCCGCGATGGTCTCGCGCAGGGGTTCGATCCCCTCCCCGGTCCAGGCCGATACCGCTACGGCCTTGCCCTGGCCCCGCAGCCGTTCGGCCTGGCCCAGCACGGCTTCGCGGGTATCGGCGTCCAGCAGGTCGATCTTGTTCCAGACCTCCAGCACCCGGCGCGTCTTGCCCTCGGGCGTCTCGATCTGTTTCAGCACCGCCTCGACATCCTTGCGCTGGGCGTCGCTGTCAGGTGAGGCGATGTCGCGCACATGCAGGATCAGATCGGCCTCGCCGACCTCCTCCAACGTGGCGCGGAAGCTCTCGACCAGTTCGTGCGGCAGATCCGAGATGAAGCCGACGGTGTCGGCCACGATGGCCGGCCGGCCCTGCGGCAGGCGGATGGTGCGCTGGGTGGTGTCGAGGGTGGCGAACAGCAGGTCCTTGGCCACCACGTCCGAACCGGTCAGCCGGTTGAACAGGGTCGACTTGCCGGCGTTGGTGTAGCCGACCAGGGCCACGGTCGGGAACGGGACCTTCTGGCGCTGCTTGCGGTGCAGGCCGCGCGTGCGGCGCACCTCCTCCAGCTCGGCCTTCAGCTTGACGATGCGGTCGGCGATCAGGCGGCGGTCGAGCTCGATCTGGGTCTCGCCGGGGCCGCCGGTCGAGCCGGTGCCGCCGCGCTGGCGCTCGAGGTGGGTCCAGGTGCGGACCAGCCGCGACCGCTCATAGTCCAGCCGGGCCAGCTCGACCTGGAGCCGGCCTTCCTTGGTCCGCGCCCGGCGGCCGAAGATCTCTAGGATCAGGCCGGTGCGGTCGATGACCTTGCAGTCCCAGGCCTTCTCCAGATTGCGCTGCTGGACCGGCGTCAGCTGGTCGTCGACGACCACGGCCTCGGCCTCGGCGGCCCGAACCAGGGACGCCAGCTCCTCGACCTTGCCCGAGCCGAACAGGGTCGCGGGCGCGGGCTTGCGGACGCGCACGATCTCCTCGGCGCGGACGTCGAGGTCCAGCGCCCGGGCGAGGCCGGCGGCCTCCTCCAGACGCTCGGTCGACAGCCGCGAACTCTCGCTCGCGCCGAAGCCCGAGCGTTCGGGGTGGATGACGATGGCCCGGATCAGCGGGACGGCGTGGTCGATCAGCGGGGTGGCCAAGGGGGCGTGCAGCTCTCTGGTGGGCAGGCGGGGGCCGATAGATAGGTACGTCAGCGCCGCGAGGCCATCCCCTCGAGGCTCAGTCCTCGTCGGCCTCGGGCTCGTACAGCTGCACCGGCGCCGACGGCATGATGGTCGAGATGGCGTGCTTGTAGACCAGCTGCGACTGGCCGTCGCGGCGCAGCAGCACACAGAAGTTGTCGAACCAGGTCACGATGCCCTGCAGCTTGACCCCGTTGACGAGGAAGATGGTCAGCGGCGTCTTGGTCTTGCGGACGCTGTTGAGGAAGGTGTCCTGAAGGTTCTTGGACTTGTCTTGCGACATGGCAGGTTCAGCCTGTTCTTGATTGTTTCGCCGGCCGGGGGGAGCGGACGGGACCGATCGACGCCGGCCGCTCACCTTACCCGCCCCTGCGGTCGTCGCAACGCCTAGATGGCGTCGCGGCGCGCCTGATCGAGATACAGAGCCCGCAATCGCGTCGCCACCGGCCCGGGCTTGCCGTCGCCGATCTTCGCCCCGTCGATCGACACCGCCGGCATCACGAAGCCGCTGGCCGAGGTATAGAAGGCCTCCCTCGCCCGCTTCGCCTCGTCGACCGAGAAGGCCCGCTCCTCGACCTCCAGCCCTTCTTCGGCGGCCATCCGCATCACCGCGGCGCGGGTGATGCCGTGCAGGATGTTGGACTGGGTGTCGCGGGTGCGCAGCTTGCCGTTCTCGTCGACGATCCAGGCGTTGGTCGAGGAGCCCTCGGTGACCAGCCCCATCTCGTCGACCATCCAGGCCTCGGCGGCCCCGCGCTCCTTGGCCGCCTGTTTGGCCAGCACATTGGGCAGCAGGCCGACCGTCTTGATGTCGCAGCGGCCCCAGCGGAGGTCCGGATGGGTGATGACGGCCACGCCCTTCGCCGCCGCGGCATTGCCCTTCGACAGCGGCAGGGAGCGGGCCGTGACGATGACACTCGGCGGCGTCCCCTCGGGCGGAAACGGATGGTCGCGCCGCGCCGTGCCGCGCGTCACCTGGATATAGACCAGGCCCTCGCGCACCCGGTTGCGTCGCACCGTCTCCTTCAGCACCCGCTCCAGCGCCTCGCGGGTCATCGGGATGGGGATGCGCAGTTCGTCCAGGCTGCGGTGCAGGCGGGTCATGTGGCCGTCGAAGTCGGCCATCCGCCCGTCGAATACCGACCAGACCTCATAGACTCCGTCCGCGAACTGGAATCCCCGGTCCTCGACGTGAACCGTGGCCTGGCCGTGAGCGACGTACTGGCCATTGACGTAGGCGACGCGGCTCATGCCTCGGCGGCTCCCTGTTCCTCATCGTCGATCGGGCCGCGCGAGGGCGACACGCCCAGCGACTTCAGCTTGCGATGCAGGGCCGACCGCTCCATGCCGATGAAGGCGGCCGTGCGCGAGATGTTGCCGCCGAAGCGCATGATCTGCGCCGCCAGATATTCGCGCTCGAACACCTCGCGGGCCTCGCGCAGCGGCAGGGCGATGATGCGCTCGGCGCCCAGCGAGCCCGAAGACCCGGCGTTGGTTGCTTCCTGAGGCAGGGCGTCGGCGCCGATCGGCTCGTCGGTGTCGCCGGTCGCCAGAATCAGCAACCGCTCGACGTTGTTCCTCAGCTGGCGGACATTGCCCGGCCACGGATGCACCTGCAGCACGGCGATGGCGTCATCCCCCAGCCGCCGGCGCGGCAGGCCCTGCGAGCTCGCCAGCGTCTCGATGAAATAGTCGACCAGTTCCTGGATGTCCTCGCGCCGTTCCGACAGCGCCGGCACCCGGATCGGCACCACGTTCAGCCGGTGGAACAGGTCCTCGCGGAAGCGGCCCTCGGCGATCTCCTGCTTCAGGTCCCGCGAGGTCGAGGTGATGACCCGCACGTCGACCTGCACGTCCTGCTCCCCGCCGACCCGGCGGAAGCGCTGTTCTACCAGCACGCGCAGGATTCGGCTCTGGCTCTCGCGCGGCATGTCGCCGACATCGTCCAGATAGAGGGTGCCGTTGTGAGCCCGCTCGAACACGCCGATCTTGCTCGGCCGGCCGTTGTGACCCTCTTCCCCGAACAGCGCGAGATCGAGCCGTTCCGGGGTCATGCCGGCCGCCGCGATGGCGACGAACTCGCCGCGGGCCCGGGCGCTCGCCTCGTGGATCTGGCGCGCCACCAGCTCCTTGCCGCTGCCCGGCGGCCC
>NZ_JAVHLH010000090.1 GCF_031082345.1 Brevundimonas sp.
CGACCGATCGAACTCTGGTACTGGCCGACGCCGAACGGCTGGAAGATCTCGATCGCTCTTGAGGAGATGGGTCTGCCCTACGAGATGAAGCCGGTGAACATCGGCGCGGGCGAACAGTTCTCGCCCGACTTCCAGGCCATCAGCCCCAATGGACGGATGCCCGCCATCGTCGACCCGGACGGTCCAGATGGAGAGCCGCTGTCGATCTTCGAGTCCGGGGCCATCCTGCAATATCTCGGCGTGAAGTCCGGCCGCTTCTATCCGCAGGACCCGCGCGGCAAGGCCGAGGTCGACCAGTGGCTGTTCTGGCAGGTCGGCGGCCTCGGGCCCATGGCGGGGCAAACGCACCATTTCCGTCAGTACGCCCCCGCCCTGGTCAGGGACCAGCGCCAGATCGCCTACGGCGTCCGCCGCTACACTGACGAGACAAACCGCCTCTATGGCGTTGTGGACCGCCGGCTGGCGGATCGTGATTTCGTCGCCGGCGCCTATTCGATCGCCGATATGGCGATCTGGCCCTGGATACTGCCGAAGCTGCAGGGGCAGTCGCTCGACGCCTTCCCGAACCTCGAGGCGTGGATGGAGCGGGTAGGCGAACGACCGGCCGTGAAGGCTGGCCGCGCCCTGGGCGAGGACCTGCGGCGCAACCTCGCGGCCTCGGGCAAGGCGGCCGAGGCGGCGCGCAAGGTCCTGTTCGGCCAGCGCGCCCGGTAACGCTTTGTAAGCGGCCCGGTGACTCTTCGTTAGCGGTCGTGAATCAGAGATTTCGAAGAGATTTCAGAGGTCTTTACAGCGATCGTTATTCGGCGCCCATTTGGGCGAAAGGGCGCTTCGACGCCTCGGCTGTTAACTTTAACTTCAAACCGCGGGTATTTCATTCGTGTCAGAGGGCGGGGCCAGAAAGGCTCCGGTTCGGAGGATACGGTGATGATCGCGCAAGAAATGGCGCCCACGGTCAACGAAGAGCAGGGCCTGCCCCTGCCGACCGCCGACATGAGCGGCGACGACCTGTTTCGTCTGGGCATGATGTATTCGAGCGGCCAGGGCGGTTGCCCGATGGACCGCGTCTCGGCCCACATGATCTTCAACCTGGCTGCCATGAAAGGCTCGGTCGAGGCGCGCGTCTATCGTCGCGAGATGAGCGCCGAGATGGAACAGGACGAGATCTGCGAGGCCCAGAAGGCCGCCCGTCGCTGGATCGACGCCGGCGTGGTGACGCTCGCCGCCTGAGGGTGGTTAGCCACTCACACGACCCACTCAGAAATTCTGATACTGCCCGCCGATCGCGTAGCTGAAGCCGATCGGCAGGGCGTTGCGGAACAGCGACACGAAATTCGCCACCTCGCCAAGGTTCGAGCGCGGCACGAAGATGATGTCGCCGCGCCTCAGGGCCACGACCTCGCCGCGGCGGGGCCGCAGGTCGACCGCCCGCATCATCCTGACCCCGCCCGGACCGCGCCGGATCAGCGCCACCTCGTGCTGGCGCGCCGTCGGCAGGAAGTCCCCGGCCTGGATCACCGCCTGATAGGCGTCGAGGTCGCCGTTCATCTCGATCATGCCGGGCGTGCGCACCTCGCCGCCGACCCAGACCCGGATCGGGCCCGCCGTCTTCAGCGTGATCTCCACCACCGGACGACGCAGCTGGCTGGCGAAGGCGTCGGAGGCGTCGGCCTCTACCTCGGCGATGGTCCGGTCCGCTGCCATGATCTGGCCGACCAGCGGCAGGGAGATGCGGCCGTCCGGGCCGATCCTCTGGGTCCGGGTCAGCTCGACGGCGGTCGGCGTGGCGATCTCGATCTCGTCGCCGGGATAGAGGACGTACTCCGGCTCGTTCTCGGTCCAGTCGGCGAAGCCGATCTCGGGGAAGGACGATCGGCCGACCATCTGGACGCGGTCGCCGCCCGAGGCCATCGGTCCGGGCATGCGCGCGCCGTATTCGCCGCCGCCGCAGCCCGTGACCAGCGCCCCGCCGGCGCCGGCGAGGCCCAGAAGCAGCAGGCGTCGGTCGATGGACATGGCGGATTGATTCCCGGAAGCGGCGACTGACGGCAAGGTCGCCGCTTATGGGTAACCATGGGTTAACGCCGCTGGCCCAAGGCTGGTCCCGTTCAGTCCGGTAGATGGAATCAGTCAGCCCGCATGCGCACGACGGCCTACACGACAGTCCGCCCGCGCTACGGCTTCCTTGACGTCGTGGGCCTGCTGTTCCGCGAACTGCTGCTGATGATCGTCATCTTCCTGCTGGTGTTCGCGATCGGCACGGCGGCGGTGCTGACCCTGAAGAAGTCCTACACCGCCAGCGCCAGCGTCTACGCCGGCGTCGGCCAGGAATACGTCTACCAGCCGCGGGTCGGCGCCGCCGAGCGGGGAGGGCAGCCTCTCGAAGCGGACGCCGTGGCCCAGTCCGAGGCCCAGATCCTCGGCAGCCTCGCGGTCAAGCAGAAGACGGTCGACGCCCTCGGCGCCGACGCCATCCTGGGCCCCCGCGCGTCCGGCACGCCCACGGAGAAGAAGGCGGCCGCCCTCAGGGCGCTCGACAGCGGCCTCGGGGTCGGCACCACGCCCGGCAGCGCCATCATTTCGGCATCCTATGCGGCGGACGATCCCGTCCGCGCCGCGACCATCCTGAACGCCCTCATCGACCAGTATCTGGTGCAGCGCCGCTCTGTCTTCCGCGATCGCACCACCCCCGCCATCGCCGCCCAGCGCGAGGCCTTCGAGGACGAGCTGGCCAAGGCGGACGCCGCCTACAACGCCTTCATGACCTCCAACGACATCGGCGACTTCGCCACCTTCAAGGCCTCGCTGGCGGCCAACTACCAGACCACCCAGGCCGAAGCCCTGTCGTTGCGGGCCCAGCTGAACCAGGCCACCCAGCGGCTCAACACCCTGGAGGCCCAACTGGCGCAGCAACCGGCCGAGGTGGTGCTTCAGCAAGACCTCAACGTCTCGGCCCAGAACCGAATTCTGGAGTTGCGGAATGAGCGGGAGGCGTTGCTGTCGCGCTATACGCCCGACGCCCAACCAGTGAGAGACAAGGATCAGGAGATCGCTGACCTCCAAGCCTATGTGGCCACCGGCACCACGGTCGGCGCCAAGGAGGTCCGCACCGGGCCCAGCACCATCTTCACCGCCATCGAGACCAACCGTATCACCGCCGCCGCCGACCGCGACGGGCTGGCCGCGCGCCTCGCTGTCGCCGAGCGCCAGCTGGCCCAACTCCGTTCGCGCCTTGCCGAGATGACGCGGCTTGAATCGACCAACGCCAACCTCGCCGGCAACCGCGAGGTGCTGACCGCCAGCATCCGCGAGTTCCAGCAGCGCGAGGCCCAGGCGCGCGCCGACAGCGCCCTGGTCGCCGCCGGGGCCGACAACGTCACCGTTATCGAGCGGGCCGAGGCACCCACCCGTGGGTCGAGCCTGAAGGCGCCGCTGCTGGCGGTGGTCTTCCTGTTCGCCGCCTTCACCGCCCTGTGCGTCGGCCTGCTGCGGGTGTTCACCCGGCGCGGCTACACCACGCCCGCCTCGACCGGGCGGACGCTGGAGATGCCGGTGCTCGCCGTCGCGCCGATGAAGGCGCAATGATGCGGGCCGCCTCGCCCGTCATGGTAGCGTAGGGACCTGTAGCCGGGCGCGTAGCGATTCGATGGTCGACCTGACAACCGAAATGGCCGCTCTCTGGGCGGCGCTGGGCCCGGCGCCGGGCCATCGCGGCCGCGTGGTCCAGATCGCCGCGGCCAATTCCGGCGAAGGGGTATCCACCGTCGCGCGCGAATACGCCCGGCTCGCCGCCGTCCGCGCCCGCCGTCCGGTCTGGCTGATCGACGCCGATCTGGCCCAGCAGGGCCAGCTGGAGGCCGTGGCGGCCGAGCCCGACCGCTTCGGGGCGTTGGGCAAGGCGGCGATCGCCACGCCCGACGGCTCGATCTTCTTCGCGGTCACGCCGCGGGTGATGGACCGGGCGGGCAAGCCGATCCACCCGGCGCGACTGCTGACGGCGAGACCCTGCCTCGGCGGGCGACTGTGGGTGACCCGGTTTGCAGCCGAACACCTGCGCTCCGGCCAGCGGGCCGAGCCGGTCGCCGACGCCCGCTACTGGGACGCCCTGCGCAAGCACGCCGACACGGTGGTGATCGACAGCCCGGCCGCCGATCGCAACCCCACCTCCATCACCCTCGCGCCCTTCGTCGACGCCACCGTTCTGGTGGTCGCGGCCGAGAGCACGGCGGCGGGCGACCCCCTGATCCTGCGCGACGAGATCGAGGCGGCGGGCGGCAAGATCGCCGGCGTCGTGGTCAACCGCTCGACCTATCAGCCCCCGGCCTTCCTGAAGCGGCTGACGGGATAGGCCGACGCACGGCAACCTTGACGCGTGCCCGCGGAAGGCGTCTAGTCCAAAGATCATCGGTTTTCGATGAGCCACAGGAGGACAGCCATGCGTCGGACGTTCGTCACTCTCCTCGCCGCCGGCGGCCTGCTCGCCCTCGGCGGCTGGACCGCCCCGGGCCAGACTGCGCCCTCCGTCCAGGCGGCCCCCGCCGAGCCGGCGCAGACCGGCCAGCAGGCCGGCGACGTCTGCGCCCCGGTGCAGGCCACGGCGAACGCCCATCGTCGCAGGAGCCATGCGCGCGACGAGGGCATTCGTCGCACCCACACGCGTCCCCGGGCCTCGCTGGGTCGTGCTTCGGTCGACGCCGATTGCCCGCAGTCGTGGTCGGTGCTCAGACGGGACGGCCACCGGGCCCGCCGCAACGCCGCCATCGACCGCAGCCTGGGCCAGTAGATCCCGTCAGGCCGCCGTCGCGCGGTCCAGTCGGGCCAGTTCGCGTGCGCCGTAGAAATGCGGCTCGAAGCCCTTCATCCAGAACAGCTTTCCGACCCCCCGCGCGGTGCGGTCGTACAACTCCGCGCGCTTCGAAGAGCCGATCAGCGTCAGCGCCGCCGCGCCCGCGCCCCAGACCACCGTCTGTCCCGCGCCGATGACCATCCACCGCAGAACGGCGGGCCAGTCCCGGGCCGCCGCCGCCGTCTGGCTGGGCCCCTGGCCATAGGCGAAGGCGCGGGCGAGGGCATAGGCCAGCGTCGCCCGGTGCGCCGGCGCGAACTCCTCGACCATGGCCTCCGCGGCCCAGCCGAACCTGCCGCCGCGCGCCCGCAGCGCCGCGAACAGGGCGTCGTCTTCGCCGCCCGCCTGATCCGCTCCGGCGTCGAACGGCGCCGGGCCGGGCAGGGCGGTCGCTCGCACCAACAGCGAATTGCCGCAACCGAAGGGCGTCTCGATCAGGCCGGTCCGCTCGGGTCCCTCCCGGCCGAAGAAGCGCTCCAGATAGGGCTTCAGCCAGTCGCTGGCCTCGGGCGCGCGGCCGGTGATCGGCCCGAACATGGCGTCGGCGCCGGTGCTTTCCTGGGCTTTCAGCAGGGCGGCCAGCCAGCCGGGCGACGCCGCCTCGTCGTCGTCGAGAAAGGCGATCAGCGGCGCCGTCGTCGCGGCCAGCCCGACGTTACGCGCCGTGGCCACGCCCGGCCGGGGCGCGTGCACATAGACCAGCGGCCACGGCGCCAGCCGGCGCAGCGCCTCGACGCCGGCTTTGGCGGAGCCGGACGGATCATTGTCGACGACCACGATCTCCGACACCCGGTCGCCGACCCCGGTCTGGGCGAACAGCGAGCGCAGGGCGCGCTCGAGGCTGTCCGGCCTCCGCAGGGTCGGGACGATGATCGCGACGTCCGCCATCACACCGCCTCCGCGTAGAGGGCCGCGCGATACAGGCGCAGCGAGAAGGCCCGCGCCGCCACCGGCAGCCAGTCCGCCTCGGCCGCCTTGCGCATCCGCCGCCGCAGCCACGGCAGGCCGGGCAGCCGCTTGAGCAGCTTGGCCGCCCTGTAGCTGGGATAGGCCGCGACGATCCCGGGATGGCGGCTCACCATGCGGGCGAAATTCGGCGCAGACTGCTCGTACTTGCCGGCCAGCGACGCCACGGTGTCCAGACCCATATGGGTGGCGGCGTTGTCGAGGTGCACGACCCGGAAGCGCCGCGACACCCGCATGGCCCACTCCACGTCCTCCCAGCCCCAGCCGGTGAAACCGGCGTCGAAGGCCTCGGCCTCGAACACGTCGCGCCGCACCAGCAGGTTGGAGGTGTAGACGTATTTCTCGGGCTGCCGCGCCCGCTCCGTATAGGGCACGCACTCCGACTTCGCCGCCATGGCCCGGTGCACGGCGAAGCGGGCGTCGGTCGGGGCCTGCAGCAGCGAAAAGCCGCCGAAGGCCACGGCCGGATCCTCGCGCGCCACCAGTTCGGCCCAGTCGCGCAGGAAGCGGCGATGGTCGGGCCGCATGTCGCTGTCGAGGAACAGCAGGCTGCCGCCTCGCGCCGCCGCCGCCAGCCGGTTGCGGCCGATCGAACGGCCTTCATTGGCCGGCAGGGTGATCAGCCGGGCGGGCAGGGCCATGGCCTTGATCCGCGCCGTCAGCCGCGCCGTCAGTTCCGGATCCCGGGTGCCGTCGTCCAGCACGATCACCTCGACCGCGCCGTCGACAGAGGCCGCCTCCTCGTCCAGCAGGGCCAGCAGCTCATCCGGGTCGTCGCGGAGGAAGGGCGTCAGCACCGACAGCGCGGGATTCGCCCCCTTCCAGGCGGCGTTGTCTGTCACCTTCGCGCGCGCCGCCGTCATGCCGTCGCCCTCCGTCGCCGCACCTTGGCCAGCAGCCGCACGGCCACGTCGCGCACGCCCGCCGCGTTCAGCGTCAGGGCGGCGGCGGCGTAGACGAGCCCGCCGACCCCGGCGTCCAGCATCAGCTCCGCGAACCCGCCGATGGACGGCAGCCGGGCCACGACCAGCGCCATGATCCCCGTCGCCACCCCGCAGCGGATCAGACTGTCCCACGGGATCGGCAGCGGCATGACCCGGCGCCCGATGAGCTGCGTCGCCAGCAGGCCCAGCGCAAAGCTCGCCGCCGTCGCCCAGGCCGCGCCCATCAGGCCGAAGCGCGGCACCAGGATCAGGTTCAGCACCACGTTCAGCCCCGCCGGAATGGCCATGGCCACCAGCAGATGCTTCGTCTTCTTGCCGAGGGTGAAGGCCTGGCCGAAATAATAGGCCGTCAGACCATAGAGCAGGGCCGACAGGGCGATCCACGGCGTGATGCTGGCCGCCGCAATGCGCAGTTCCTCGCCGATCAGCACCTCGGCCAGCGGCCGCGCCACCAGCGCCACCCCCGCCGCCGCCGGCAGGCCGATCAACAGGAAGGTCGACAGCTGCTCGCGCGCCGCGACCTTCAGCCTGTCCAGACCGCCGCGCTCCAGCGCCATGACCAGCGCCGGCTGACCCGCCGATCCCAGCCACAGGAACAGCACGTCCAGTGTCCGGTTGGCGATCGAATAGCCGGCGTGATAGGCGCCCACCGCCGCCTCGTCGAGAAAGGCCGCCAGCAGAAACCGGTCGGTCGACGACAGCACCACGGTCAACGCCAGCGAGGCTGCGATCGGATAGCCGTACAGCGCATAGCCGCGCACCCGGGTCCCTTCGAAACCGCCGCCGCGCGCCTGTCTCAGTTCGCCCGGCAGGACGAAGGGCAGGGCGGCCAGCGGGGCCAGTCCGATGCCCAGCAGCGGCGCCGCCCCGCCCCATCCGGCCAGGGCGAAGCCGACGCCGATGGCGAGACCGCCGACGGTCACGGCGATGTCCAGCCCCGCCGCCTTGCCCACCTCGCCGGCGGCGCGGTAGCGCTCCTGCGCCAGCTTGACCAGGCTGCGCGCCGGCACTCCGGCCAGACCCGCGGCCAGCGCGATCCGGAACAGGGGATCGCCCGGCCAGATCCACATCGACAGGCCCGTGACCACCAGGAATCCGGCGCTCAGGGCGAATGCGGTGCGATAGAGGGAGGCGAAATGCCCCTGGGTCGCCGCGCCGGGGGTCTGGGCCGCCCAGAACCGGGCCATGGCGGCCTCGAGCCAGCTGAACACGGCGACGTGCGCCAGCGTCATGACCGAGAAGGCGAGGGCGTAGCGGCCGAAATCCGCCGGGCTCAGCAGGCGGGTGAACAGGATGATGGCGAGGAAGCCGACCACCCCCTGGATGATGTTGGCGGGCAGATAGCCCCAGACGCCGCGCCAGAACATCAGCGCACCGCGGCCCGGTCACCCAGCAGCACCGGCACGGTGACGGCCATGATCCACAGGTCCAGCCACAGCGACTGGCGCTCGACGTATTCGAGATCCAGCCGCACCCGCGTGCGCACGTCCTGCGCCGTGTGCAGCGGTCCGCGCGAACCGTTGACGGCGGCCCAGCCGGTCATGCCGGGCTTGATGCGATGACGATGAGCGTATTCCGCCACCAGACGCGCGCTTTCGACATGGCCGGTCTTCATGCCGATGGCGTGGGGCCGGGGCCCGACCAGCGACATCTCGCCGGTGATCACGTTCAGCAACTGCGGCAGTTCGTCGAGGCTGGTCTTGCGGATGAAGCGGCCGATGCGGGTGATGCGGTCGTCGTCGTGGGTCACCTGCCGGCTGGCCGTGGCGTCGGCGGCCTCCTGCTTCATCGAGCGGAATTTCCACACCACGATCTCCTCGTGGTTGAAGCCGTGGCGGCGCTGGCGGAAGAAGATCGGCCCGGGGCTGTCCAGCCGGATGGCCACGGCGATCAGCGCCATCAGCGGGGCCAGCAGCCCCAGGGCGATCAGGCCGACCGTCATGTCCTGCAGCCGCTTGTTGAAGGCCCGGCGGTCGTGGTCGACCGGCCCCTGAACGTCTGCCAGCGGGGCGGCCGCCAGCCGGTCCAGCGCCGACCGCGTCTCGGCCTCGCCGTTCGGTTCGACCAGCAGGGACACCTCGTTCGGCAGGGTCCGCAGCCGCGCCGTCAGCTCGCGCACCCGCGCCTCCGCCTTCGGGTCGATAGCCAGCACCACCCGGTCGACATAGGGGGTCATCTTGTGGGTCAGCAGATCGTCGGCGGTGCCCAGCACCGGCACGCCCTCGACCGCCTCGGGCGAGCGCGCCAGCCGGTCGTCGAAGATGCCCAGAACGTTCAGGTCGCGTCGCTTCAGGGCTTCGTGGATCAGGATCTCGGCCCGCCGCGTGGCCCCGACCAGCACGATGTTCGGGGTCAGGGCGCCGGACGCCCGCCAGCGCCCGACCATGTCGCTCCAGCCGATGTGCAGGGCATGCAGGCTGACCAGCACCAGGGCGCTCCACACCAGCCAGGCGGTCCACTGCGCCGCCGCCCCCTGCAGCGCCCAGCCCGAGGCCATGGCGATCACCGCGCCCGCCCCGACGATCCCCGCCACGGACGCCAGATGCAGCGCCGTGCTCTGGCCCCGGGCGAACCGGTAGCGCCCCAGCGACCGCATCAGCCCCAGCACCGTCAGCGCGCCGAGGATGAAGGGAGCCAGGGTCGAAATCTCCGCGTTGAGCAAGGGTCCCGGCGTCGCCGCCCAGGCGCACAACAGGGTCACCGTCGTCACCGCCAGCACGTCGAAGGCCCGGAAATAATGCGCCGCCAGGCGCGAGGCGTGCCTCTGCCGGGCGTTCAGCCACACCTCGGGCCGGAACGGTCCGCGACGGGCCGCGCCCTTGCTCCGCGGCTCCTCGCGCCGTCCGACGGCGGCCGAGGCGGCGAGCGCCTGCAGGCCGGACACGTCAAAGTCGCCGGCCGCGGCCGGATCGGAGTCGAACGAAAGTCGG
>NZ_JAVHLH010000091.1:0-1682 GCF_031082345.1 Brevundimonas sp.
CCGCGCCGGCGGCGTGGGTCGCCGGGTCGCCAGCGCCCGGATCTTGGCGGCCAGTTCCTGGCGGAATTCCTCGGCGGCGCCGAGGCCGGTCTCGGGCTTGGCGACATAGTCGCTGGCGCCGAGATGGAGCGCCTTCATGCTGATTTCGGCGTTGCGGCGGGTCAGGGTCGAGGCCATGACGACCCGGACCGCGGGGTAGCGGGCGACGATCTCGCCAAGCGCGGTCAGGCCGTCCATCACCGGCATTTCGATGTCGAGGACGACGACGTCGACTTCGCGGCGCGCCAGTTCCGCGAGGGCCATTTCGCCGTTGGCGGCGGTCGCGACGACGCCGATGCCGGCCTCGGCGTTCAACTGGCGCGAGATCAGCCCCCGGACGACCGCGGAGTCATCCACCACCATGACCCGGATATCCGTGGGTCGAACCGCCAGTTCGTACTGCGTCATGGACCCTCGATCAAAAACAGGCGATTCGTCGCGCCCGGGGGCGTTGGCCTTCAGGCGGTCGCGCCGTTAAAGTCCCCCCGGTCACGAGCATTACCGGCGTCGCCCCAACCATGGGTTTGATATGACGACTGATAGAGAAATTATCTGTAAACAGCGCCTCCAGTTGATAACAAGTGTATGTTAGGTCGAGCTAAAGTAACTCGCCCGAAAACGATAGTATGTCTTCGAGCGGAAGAAATTGTACTTGGGGCGTAATGTCGGCGGAATCCAGTTAGATGCAATCCAGTTTGTCGGCGTTGTCGGGTGAACAGATCAGGGCGGCCCGGGCGCTCGCGCGTATAGATCAGGCGGATCTGGCCAAGCGCTGCGGCCTGAGCCTGGAGACGATCAAGAGGCTGGAACGTATCCGCGGACCCGTGGGGGCCAACAGCCGGACGATCCACGCCCTCTTCGAAGTGTTCTCGTCGATGGGCGTGGCGTTCGACAATTGCGAGGATGGCGGCATGGGCGTCTGCCTCGCGCCGGGCGAAACCTCTCGGCCGTCCGGTGCGACCCGGCGGTCGAATCGGCGATCCGACGAGGCCGGCCTCCATCGACTGATCTACTACAGCACCGCCAGCCGGGATAATCCCACGCCCCTGCACGAATTGCTCGACCAGGTTCAGGTATTCGGGGCTCAGCGAAAGGCGGCCATGGATGTCACGGGAATCCTGTTCGCCCATGGCGGTCGGTTCCTCAGCGTCCTCGAGGGGCCAAGGGACAAGGTCAGGCAGGTCTACGGGGCGATATCGTGTGACCGACGCCATGTCTCCCTGTCGATCATCAGCGACCAGACCGCTCCCGCGCGGCGCTTTCCGGACTGGAGGGTCTGTTGCGGCCAGTTCCCCTCGGACGCGGAGATGGTCGGGGATGAACCGGCGCTGAGGGACGGTTTCCATCCCGAAAGCCTGTCCCCCGCCTCGGCCTTGGGTCTGCTCAGCGTGATGCGGGACCTGACGGAAGCGCCTCCGCGACGGGATCTGCATTCGCGCTGTCCCTGCCCGCTGGCGGGTGGCTGTCTCGACAGGGCCTGCGCCAGCGGCGCGGCTACGCCCTGTCGGCAGGACGCCGTGACCGCATAGCTGCGACAATCCGTCACACCCAATTCAGATTGGACCCAAGGTGCAAAATGGCGCCCCTGGGAGGAGTCCGTTTCGCCTCGGGGTTGCAGAAATGGCGCGCGCACGGATCGGGCC
>NZ_JAVHLH010000091.1:1692-9522 GCF_031082345.1 Brevundimonas sp.
GGGCCTGAATTCCTGCGCTGACCGCCTGTTTTCAGCGCCCGCAAATCGCTTCACCCGGGAGGGTGGGACAATCGCGCGCGGGCATCAAAGTGGATGGATCTGATTCTGAGACGCCGTTCCCTCGCGCGATCCCGCCCGTGTCTGCAGGCGGTGGTTCCACTCTTGCCGCTGGACCGGAAGAACTCCTCTGGCGACTGAAGAGGGCGCAGGCCCTCGCGCAGATGGGCAGTTGGGAATGGACTATCCCCTCGGGCGAGTTGCTCTGGTCCGACGAGATATTCAGCCTGTTCGGCCTGCCGATCGATGCCTTCGGGGCCAGCTATTCCGCCTTTCTTGAGCGCGTCCACCCGGACGACAGGGCGCAGGTCGAGGAGGCTGTCAGGCTGGCCGTCGAGGAGGGGGCGGACTATGCGCTCGACCATCGGATCGTGCGGCCGGACGGCGAAATTCGCTTCGTCCACGAGTATGGCGAGGTCGAGCGTGATCGGGCGGGCGTTCCGCTGCGCATGCGGGGCATTGTCCAGGATGTCACCCGTTCGCGGGCCGTCGAGCGTTCCGCCACGCGCAATCGGGACATGCTTTCGGGCATGTTCCGCATCTCGCCCGAGGCCATCGTCGTGGCGAACGAAGAGGGACGGGTTGTCATCTTCAGCGCGGGGGCCGAGGCCGTGTTCGGCTACGCCGCCCACGAGATCGTCGGAGGGCCGATCGAACGGCTGATGCCCGAGCGTTTCCGTGGCGATCACGGACGGCACGTCGCCCGGTTCGCCGCCGGACCGTCCGACAGCCTGCAGATGGCCCAGCGCAGGCCCATCCGCGGTCTGCGGAAGGACGGGGTCGAAATCCCGATCGAGGCCTCCCTCGCCCGAATTGTGGCGGGTGGTGAGACCCTCTTCACCACCATCGTGCGGGATCTCACCGAGCGATACGAAACCGAGGTCTCCCTCGTCGAAGCCCGGGAGCGGGCCGAGCAGGCCAACCGGGCGAAGTCCATCTTCCTGGCCAATATGAGTCACGAACTCCGGACGCCCCTCAACGGCATTCTCGGGGTGGCCGAAGCCCTGGCGACCTCCGCCTCCGATTCTCGTCAGAAGGAGATGGTGGATCTTATCGCGACCTCGGCGCGGGCCCTTGAGGCCCTGCTGACGGACATTCTTGACCTGGCTCGCATCGAGGCGGGGCGCCTGGATATCCAGAATGAGCCCTTCGATCTCGGCGTCATGGTCAGAAGTGTCGCGGCGCTCTTCGCCGCGAGCGCGGAGAGCAAGGGGTTGTCCTTCAATCTGGACCTGCCGGATTCCGCGGCGCTGACTCTGTCCGGCGACTGCATGCGGCTACGGCAGATTCTCAACAATCTGCTCAGCAACGCGGTGAAATTCACGGAGACCGGCGGCGTAACCCTGGCCGTGGAGACCGATTGCAGCGTCAGCCCGTGCCGGGTGCGGTTTTCAGTGCATGACACGGGCATCGGTTTTGACGACGAGGTCGGAACACGGCTCTTCCAACCGTTCGAGCAATCGGACAGTTCGATCACGCGCCGCTTTGGCGGCACCGGCCTGGGCCTGTCGATCTGCCGGAGGCTGGTCGAGCTCATGGGCGGGACGATCGAAGCCCGGTCGGTCGCCGGCCGGGGCTCCACCTTCTCCTTCGAGGTCACGCTGGCGCCGGCCACGCTCGAGCCGGTCGAAGCCGTCGAAATTCCCGAGTGGACCGGGCAGCCGCTTCGCGTCCTGCTGGCCGAGGATCATCCGGTGAACCGGCGCGTGGTGGAGTTGATCCTCGAGCCGGTGGGCATCGAAGTCTGCTCGGTGGAGAACGGAGAACTCGCGGTCGCCGAGGCGGCGGCCGGATCGTTCGACCTCGTTCTGATGGACATGCAGATGCCCGTCATGGACGGCCTCGAGGCGGTCAGGCGCATACGGGGCAGGGAAGGGGAAGCCGGCCTGCCGCACGTGCCGATCTGCATGCTGACCGCCAACGCGCTTCCTCATTTCCAGGCCCAGGCCCTCGAAGCCGGAGCCGACGGGTTCCTGACCAAGCCGATCAGCGCCATGGCGTTGATCCAGAAGATCGCTCAGCTTGCCTCGAAGGCCGACGCAAGCGACGTGACCACCTGAACGGCCTCAGGGAGGCCTGCCTGCCAATGGCAGTGAAGGGCCCCGGCACAAAGGGCATGGCGCGACGCCGAATGGCGCCCGGCATTGTTGACGGGAGCTAGGCTGGTCCTCGCACGGGTCGCACGCCTTTCCTGACAGAACGACCGACCCCCTGAAGCCCCGTCTCGCCCAGATCAGTCAGGATCGGACACTCCGGCCGGTCGTCGCCGGCGCAGCAGTGGGCCAGGGTTCGGAGCGTGTCGGCCATCGCCTGCATCTCGGCGATGCGGGCGTCGAGGTCTGTGACGTGCTTCTCGGCGATCGCCTTGACCTCCCGGCTCGGGCGGTCGCGGTCGCGCCAGAGCGACAGCAGGTGGCTGATCTCCCCCACAGAGAACCCGAGGTCCCGGGCGCGGCGGATGAACTGCAGCTCCCGCACATCGCGTTCCGCGAAGTCCCGATAATTGCTGTCCGTCCGGTCCGCCGGCCGGATCAGGCCGACGGACTCGTAGTAGCGGATCATCTTGGTCGACACGCCGGTGGCTCTGGAGGCCTGACCGATGTTCATGACTGAACTCCTTCGAAACGGGTCTTGAAGCCACGCAGGCGCAACGCATTGCTCAGAACGCTGATGCTGGACAGGGCCATGGCGCCGGCGGCCAGCATGGGCGACAGCAGCCAGCCGAACACGGGGAACAGCAGGCCGGCCGCGACCGGGATCAGCACGACGTTGTAGCCGAACGCCCAGACCAGATTCTGGCGAATGTTCAGCATCGTGGCCCGCGACAGGGCGATGGCGTTCACCGCGCCGCGCAGGTCGCCCCCGGTCAGGACCACGTCAGCGCTTTCGATGGCGACATCCGTGCCGCCGCCGACCGCGAGGCCGACATCGGCCGCCGCCAGGGCCGGGGCGTCGTTGACGCCGTCGCCGACGAAGGCGACGCGCCGGCCGCCGGTCTGAAGGGCCCGCACCGCCTCGACCTTCCCGTCCGGCAGGATTTCGGCGTGCACCTCGTCGATGCCCAGACGACGGGCGACGGCCTCGGCGGTCCGGCGGTTGTCGCCGGTGATCATCGCGACCTTGAGCCCGAGGGCGTGGATCGCGGCGATGGCGGCGGGCGTGGTCGACTTGATCGGGTCGGCGACCGCGATGATGGCGGCCAGGCGGCCGTCGATGGCCGCATAGAGGGGGCTCTTGCCTTCTTCTCCCATCCGCTCGGCCTGATCGGCGAAGGCGGACAGGTCATGGCCGAGATCCCGCATCAGGCGGTCGGCGCCGACCTGGACCGGGCGACCGGCCACCCGGCCTTCAGCGCCATAGCCGGGCCGCGAGGAGAAGGTTTCGGGTTCCGGCACGCTCAGGCCCCGCGTCCCGGCCGCCTGCAGGATGGCGCGGGCGATCGGGTGTTCGGAGCGGGTCTCGAGAGCGGCGACGAGGCCCAGCACCTCGTTTTCGGTGAAGCCTTCCGCCACGGTGAGGTCCGTCAGTTCGGGCCGGCCCTCGGTCAGGGTGCCGGTCTTGTCGAAGGCGACGACCTCGACGCCCTGGAGCGCCTGGAGCGCCTCGCCCTTGCGGAACAGGATGCCCAGCTCGGCGGCGCGGCCGGTGCCGACCATGATCGAGGTCGGCGTCGCGAGGCCCATGGCGCAGGGGCAGGCGATGATCAGTACGGCGACCGCATTGACCAAGGCGAAACCCAGAGCCGGCTGGGGGCCGAACGCCAACCAGACGCCGAACGTCAGGACGGCGACGGCGATGACCACCGGCACGAACCAGCCCGTCACCCTGTCGACCAGGGCCTGGATCGGAAGCTTGGCCCCCTGGGCCGCCTCGACCATGCGCACGATCTGGGCCAGCACGGTCTCCGAGCCCACCTTTTCGGCGCGGAAGCGGAAGGCGCCGGTGGTGTTGATCGTGCCGCCGACGACCGGGTCGCCTTCGGCCTTCTCGACCGGGATCGGCTCGCCTGTCAGCATGGACTCGTCCACGAACGAGGCGCCGGACAGGACGGAGCCGTCGACCGGGACCCGCTCGCCCGGCCGCACCACGATCACGTCGCCGGGCGTGACCTGGTCGATCGCCAGTTCGATCTCCGACCCGTCCCGCTCGACGCGGGCGGTCCTGGCCTGAAGCGACATCAGACGCCGTATGGCCTGGCTGGTCTGGCCCTTGGCGCGGGCTTCGAACCAGCGGCCGACCAGGATCAGGGCGACGATCACCGCCGCCGCCTCGAAATAGACGTTCGCGGTCCCCGCCGGCAGCCACTGCGGGACGAAGGTGGCGACGGTGGAGAAGGCCCAGGCGGCGGTGGCGCCCAGCACCACCAGGGAGTTCATGTCCGGCGTCAGCCGGATCAGGTTCGGCACGCCTTTCCGGTAGAAGCGAAGGCCCGGAACGAAGAGCACGAAGGTCGCCAGCAGGAAGCTGATGATCCGCCACGGCGTCATGCCGATCGCGCTCATCAGCCAGTCGTGCGCGCCGGGAACGAAATGCATCGCCATCTCGATGACGAACAGCGGCAGGGTCGCGGCCCCGGCGATGGCGACCGCCCGGCCGAGGCTGCGGATTTCCGCCGCCCGCGAGGCCTGCTCGCGATCCTCGCTGGTCGCGTCCGGCGCGGACGCGGCTTCGGCCGTGTAACCGGCCCTGGCCACGGCTTCGATCAGGGCGCGCACATCGGCGACGCCTTCCAGCACCCGGATGGTGGCGCGTTCGGTCGCCAGGTTGACGCTGGCGTCCAGCACGCCGGGCGCGCCCTTCAGCGCACGCTCCACCCGGCCGACGCAGCTCGCGCAGGTCATGCCGCCGATCTTCAGTTCGACGGTGTGTTCGATCGGCTCATAGCCGGCGGAGCGGATCGCCCCGGCCACGGCGCCGGGCGAACCCGTATCGTCCATCTCCACCCGGGCCCGTTCGGCGGCGAGGTTGACGGTGGCGCTCTTGACGCCGGGCGTGGCGCGAATGGCTTTCTCGACCCGCCCGACGCAGCTGGCGCAGGTCATGCCGAGGACGGGAATGTCGAGAATTCTCAGGGTTGCAGCGGTCATCGGAGGGTCTCCCAAATCGAAGTCCCGTCCTTGATGAAGGTTCCAGCCATGGGAAGGTCAAGCGGTTTTCTCAAACCCATGTCCGGGAGCGACGCGGTTTCGTCGCGGAGCGTGGCCAGATCCGTTTTCCGGCCTTGACCTTGCCACGCTGGGAAACCCCACCTGCTTCATCGTCGATCAACAAAAGGAGACGACGATGATCGAGTTGAAGGTTGAACGAATGACCTGCGGCGGCTGCGCCGCGACGGTGAGGGCGGCCGTGGCCAGGGTCGCGCCGAAGGCCCGGATGGAGATCGAGATCGCCACCGGGACGCTGCGGGTGGCGGGCGAGGCCGACGAGGGGCGGATCAGGGCCGCCATCGAGCAGGCCGGCTACGGCATAGCGTGAGGGGTTCGCGGCCGGTCCCTGGATTGGCCGCGAACGTCCACTATGAGGGAACGTCTGCGCCGCGCGTAGATTAGCAGAGGCCGGGATCGGCCGGATGTCTGGAGACTGAGTATGCGTCACATCAATCCCGCGCCCCTGATCGCCCTCGCGGCGGCCGTGGCGTTCGCCGGTCCGGCGGCGGCCCATGTCCGGCTGGTCAGCGCGACCCCGGCGCCCAATTCGATCGCGGTCGCCACGCGGTCGATCAGCCTGGTCTTCAGCGACCGAACGGTTCCCGCCTTTTCCGGCTTCGATGTCGTCAACGCCGCGGGCGAGAAACTGGCGGTCCGGACTTCGGTCTCCGAGGACGGCAAGACCGTGACGGGCGCCCTGACCCGTCCATTGGCGGCCGGCGCCTACCGCGTCGACTGGCGCATAGCCTCGACCGACGGCCACCGCATGACCGGTTCCTACACCTTCTCGGTGCGCTGACGCGTGGCTGAAGTCGCGGTTATCGCGCTCCGGTGGCTTCAATACAGCGGCGCGGTCGTCCTTCTCGGCGCGCCGGTGTTTCTGCTCTACAGCTTCAGGGGGACCGACCGCCCCGACCTGGCCTGGGTTCGTCCCACCCTGGTCGTCGCGGCGGTCGTCGTGGCGCTGGGATCGCTCGCCGGCCTCGTCGCCCAGACAGCCGTCATGGCGGGATCGCTGAGCGAGGCCGTCAAGCCCGCTTCCCTGTCCTTCGTGGTCACCGGCACGGCCCTGGGTCTGGCCATGGTCGTCCGGGCCGTGATCGCCCTTTTCGGCCTTGTCGCCGCCCTCGCCCTGAAGCCGGGGCGGGGGCTTTGGGCCGTGACGACGGTGGTCGGACTCGTCGTCGCCGCCAGCTTCGCCTGGACCGGTCACGGCGCGGCGACCGAAGGAACCGGCGGGGGTCTCCATCTCGTCGCGGACATCCTCCACGCCGTCGCCGCCGCTCTATGGCTCGGGGCCCTGGCGGCCCTGTCGATCCTGCTGTGGCGCCGGACCGCGCCGGACGATTTCGCGATCCACCGCTCGCTTCAGGGCTTCGCCAGCCTCGGGACGTTCGCCGTCGTCCTGCTGGTGCTGACCGGCCTCGTAAACAGCTGGTTCCTGGTCGGACCGGCCCGCGTCGGCGACCTGGGAGCCAGCCTCTACGGCCGGCTTCTGATCGCCAAACTCGGGCTGCTCGCCCTGATGCTCGCCATTGCGGCCGGAAATCGCCTGCGCCTCACGCCCATGCTGGGTTCGGCCTTGGCAGGCGGTGGCAATCCCCGGACGGCGCTTCAGCGACTTCGGCGCAACATCGGCGCGGAAATCCTGGCCGGAGCCCTGCTGCTCGCCGTCGTCGCGGTCATGGGCACGCTGGCCCCGCCGTCGTCATGAAGACCGCTCTAGCTCGCCGGGCGGGGCGCGCGCGACGACCAGTGGATGTGGTGAATGCGCCAACCGTCGGCGTGCCGCTTCAGCACCATGGTCTCGGTGGTCAGTCGATCCACGGCGCGGCCGTTGAACTGGCCGGTCGTGCGACCTTCGCTGGTGATCCAGGCGACATCTCCGTCGGCCCAGCCCGATCGGCGCGCCATCGTCGCTTCAGATGCAGCGGCGAAGGCGGCGTCGGAACCCAGGTGGTGGGATGCGTATTCGTCCCGTGACCGCTCCGCGCCGCCCTCTTCGAAGATCATGACTTCCGGCGCCAGCAAGGTCAGCGCCGCGGCCGTGTCTCCGGTTTTGAGCGCGGCGTGGAAGGCGTCGACGACCGTGGCCGCGTCCGCCGCCTCCGCCGCCACCGAACCGGCGGCGTGGTCATGGCGGTGAGCGTGGTCCTGGGCCAGGGCGGGGGCCGCCGAAAGGACGGCGATCGACAGGGCGAGGGCGAGAGGCGTGCGGGACATTGTGGCTCCGGATGCGACGATGACTGGATGGACTGGATACGATGGGCGTCAGCCCCGGGATACCCTTCTCAACCCGCGCCGTGGCAAGGCCCTTGACCTTGCCACGATGGGAAGGTGCACAAGGACGATCTCGATGGCTGTGGCGACCTGACGCAAGGGCCTGCGCCGCCGCTATGCGTATCTGAACGAACGGCTGAACAGCCGACAAGGGAAATACTCGCCGATGTCGACCTCAAGCCTCGATCGCCGAATGCTCCTCCGGGGCGCCGCCGCGGGCGGCGGCCTGCTGGGACTGCAGGGTCTGCTGCCCGCCTGGGCGCAGACAGGGTCGGCGGGCCTGCGCGCCGATCTGCCGATAGATTTCGTCTTGCCGCTCCATATTGCCCTTTGCCCTGCTTGGCCC
>NZ_JAVHLH010000092.1 GCF_031082345.1 Brevundimonas sp.
CCGCCGCTCGCCAGCGCCCTGCTGAAGATCGACGCCGCCAGCGGACGGGTGCTGGCCCGCTATCCGGCCCCGGGCGCGGAGCAGATGCTCGGCGATGTGACGCTGGGGCCGGACGGGACGGTCTATGTCGCCGGCGGCGACCTGTTCCAGCTTCGGCCGGGCGGCGAAACGCTGGAAGTGCTGACGCCGGCGGGCCTGATGCGGTCGCCGCAGGGCATGGCGGTGACGCCGGACGGCGCCGCCCTGATCACAGCCGACTATTCCTCCGGCCTGTGGCGGGTGGACCGGGCCACCGGCGCGGCGACGCGGCTCGAGGCCCCGGCCAACGCCAGTCTGATCGGCGTCGACGGCCTGATCAGCGACGGCCGCGGCCTCTATGCGCTCCAGAACGGCACGGCGCCGCAGCGGGTGCTGAAGCTGACCCTGGACGCGGGCTGGCGCCGGATCGAGGCGGTGGAGGTGCTGGTCGCCAACCTGCCGCGGATCGACGAGCCCACGACGGGTCTGGTCCACGAAGGCGAACTGGTGTTCGTATCGCGGTCGCAGTGGAGCGATTTCGACGGGGAGGGGGCGCCGCGTACGCCGACGCCCGAACCGGCGCTGATCTCCCGCCTGCGGCTCGACTGACAGGGACAAGACAATGATCGAGATGGTGATCGACGCCCGGCGCAAGGACCTCGGCGGCTTCGAGGTCGGACGGGTGCTGCCGTTCCACGCCCGCCGCATGGTCGGGCCGTTCATCTTCCTCGACCAGATGGGCCCCGCCGAGTTCGCGCCGGGGGCCGAGGCGATCAATGTGCGGCCGCATCCGCACATAGGCCTGTCGACCCTGAGCTATCTGTTCGAGGGCGAGATCATGCACCGGGACAATACCGGCGCGACCCAAGCCATCCGTCCCGGCGAGGTCAACTGGATGACCGCCGGCAAGGGGATCGTCCATTCCGAGCGCACCGATCCGCTGAAGAAGAGCCAGGGCGGGCCGATGCACGGCATGCAGGCCTGGATCGCCCTGCCCGAGGAGTCCGAGGAGGTCGACCCGTCCTTCCATCACCACGGCGAGAGCGATCAGCCGGCCTATGAGAACGGCGGCCTGTTCGCGCGCCTGGTGGCCGGCGAGGCCTATGGGGCCCGGGCCGCCGCGCCGGTGTCGTCGCCGCTGTTCTATGTGCACTGGGAGCTGGCCGAGGGGGTGCGCACCACGCCGCCGCCGGGCCGGGGCGTCGCCGGCGGCTACAGCGAGCGGGCGCTGTATGTGGCCCGGGGCGAGATCGAGGTCGGCGACCGCGTCTTCCACGAGGGCCAGATGATCGTGCTGGAGCCGACGGCCGAGCCGACGGTGCGGGCGGTGAAGCCCTCGACGGTGATGGTGCTGGGTGGCGAGCCGGTCGGACCGCGGCTGATCTGGTGGAATTTCGTCCACTCGAAACAGGAGCGGATTGACCAGGCCAAGGCCGACTGGAAGGCAGGGCGCATGGCCCTGCCGACCGAGGACGATCTGGAATTCATTCCGCTGCCGGACGTGCCGTCGACGCCCGAGCCGGCGCCCGAGGCGGTGAGGCCGGGGCCGACCGATCCGGTCTAGGTCAGCTGGCCGGGCGGTCGGTGCGGCACATCTGACGGGCGCGCACGGCCATCAGCCGGTCGCCCGCCGCGCGGGCCTCGTTGCGGGCGTCGGTGCAACGGCCGAGCTCGATCAGGGTGCTGACGCGATTGGCGAGGTCGATCCGCTCCAGCGGCTGGGACGGAATGTTGTTGCCGGAGGCCGAGTCCAGAAAGGTCTCATACTCGGCCCGGGTCCAGGCGTTGCTGTACATGGAGGGCGTGCGGTCCAGGCGCATCGGCTGTTGATTGGACGGGGGCGGGGTGTTGGGACGCGGGGGCTGTTGCGCAGCCGCGGGAAGGGCCGCCGCGAGCAGCGATGCGGCGATGAGGCAGGATGAAAGGCGACGCATGGGCGGTTTCCTCCAAAAAGCGTGAACAGTCTCTCCCCAAAACCCCATGGAATGCAACCTCAGGATTTGCAGGGGCGAGGTCACCCGCTTGAATTCAGCCGCGCCCGCCCGATCTATCCGCCATGACCGCATTCTCCGTTCTCGACCTGTCGCCGATCGTGGAGGGCGGGGACGCCCGCCGCGCCCTGCTGGAGACCACCGAACTGGCGCGGGCGGCGGAGCGGCTGGGATATGCCCGCTTCTGGCTGGCGGAGCATCACAACATGCCGGGCATCGCCAGCGCCGCGACCGCCGTGGCCCTGGCCCATGTGGCGGCGGCGACGGAGACGATCCGGGTCGGCTCGGGCGGGGTCATGCTGCCCAACCACGCCCCGATGGTGATCGCCGAGCAGTTCGGCACGCTTGAGGCGCTGCATCCCGGCCGGATCGACCTCGGCCTCGGCCGCGCGCCCGGGACGGACGGCGAGACGGCGCGGGCCCTGCGCCGCTATTTCGAGGCCGCCGACCAGTTCCCGCGCGACGTGATCGAGCTGCAGGCCTTCCTGGAGGATCCTGTCGAGGGTCAGCGGGTCACGGCCTGGCCCGGCGCGGGGTCGAAGGTCCCGATCTGGCTGCTGGGCTCCAGCCTGTTCAGCGCCGAACTGGCGGCGCAGCTGGGCCTGCCCTTCGCCTTCGCCAGCCATTTCGCGCCGGAACTGCTGCTGCAGGCGCTGGCGACCTATCGCGCCGGATTCCGGCCGTCGAAACAGCTGGACCGGCCGTATGCGATGGCCGCCTTCAACGTCTTCGCGGCCGACACGGACGCGAAGGCGGCGCGGCTCTCGACCTCGATGCAGCAGGCCTTCGCGGCGGTGGTCACCGGCAAGCCGGGCCGGCTGAAGCCGCCGGTGGACGACATCACGGCGGTGCTCGACGCCCGGCAGATCGCGGCGGTCGAGAGCCGGCTGACCTATGCGGCCATCGGCGGCCGGGAAACGGTGCGGGCGAAGCTGGAGGAATTCATCGCCCTGACCGGAGTCGACGAGGTCATGACCACGGGCATGATCCACGACCTCGACGCGCGCATCCGCAGCCTGGAAATCACCGCGGAGGCCGTGGCGGGCCTGAGGGACGAAGCGGCCTGAGGAGCCGTCATTACGAACTCTTAAATGGTGAAGCTCGTCGGGCCGGGGCATAGGGCGCGAAATTCAGGAGCCCGCCATGCGCCTTGCCGCTGTCATCCTGGGGGCCGCGCTGGCCGTCGCCCCCGCCGCCTTCGCCCAGACCGAACCCGCGCCGCCGCCGGCCTTCGACTCCGCCGGATGGGTCGCCGACCTGGAGCAGGTGCGGCAGGCGATGTCGGCGGGCTACGCCAATCTCGAATGGGCCGTGACCGAACGGGAGGCGCCGCTGGGGCCGCTGTTCGCCGTGGGCCGGCAGAGGCTCGAGGCGGCCCGCAGCGAAGCCGAGGCGCGCGAGGTGTTTGAGCGGCTGGAACGCTACCTCGGCGACAAACACGTGGATTTCGTCTGGCCGCGCGCGGGCGGACCGGGCGCGCCGGGGGGAACCTCGGACCGGGCCGACGAACGGCCTCCGTGCGAACGGCTCGGCTTCAAGGCCGACGGTCGCGACGGCGGGGCGGTGGCGCGAAGCCTGCCCGGCTATCGCGCGCTGGAAGGCGACAGCGGCTTTCCGGCCGGGGTGGTCGAGGTCGAGGGCGGGACGGTCGGGGTGATCCGCATCGCCCTGTTCTCGCCCCAGGCTCATCCGGCCGCCTGCGCGGCGGCATTGACCGATCTGCGGCCGGCCGGCGAGCCGTGCGACGACGACTGCATGGATCGTTTGTGGTCCCTGGCGGCCGATCGGGTCACGGCGGACTTTTCCGATCGTCTGCGGACCCTGAAGGCGGCGGGAGCGACGACCCTGCTGGTCGACATCGCCGGCAACGGCGGCGGCACCGAATGGGTCGAGGCGGTGGTGCGGACGGTGACGCCGGTGCGCCTGCGTTCGGCGCGGGTCGGTTTCATCCGTCATCCGCACTGGGCCGAGGCCCTGGCCGCCGGCGAACGGCGGATGCGCGAGACGGCGGTCGGTCAGCCGCCCGAAGATCGCGCACGGCTGGAGCGGCATGCGGCGGCCTATGCCGCGGCCCGGGCGCAGGCGGAGCAGCCGTGCGATCCGGCGCCGCTGTTCGAGGGGCGGGCGCCCGACTGCGACTGGCTGGGGCGCGGCGAGATATACAGCACCGGGCCGGAGGCGGCGCTCGATCCGGCCATCGTCGGCAAGCCTTGGGCGGCCGAGGTCTTCGCGCCGCTGGCCTTCGCCTTCGAGCCGGGGGTCTGGACGGGTCCGCTGGTCGTGCTGGTGGATGGCGGGACGGGATCGGCCAGCGAGCAGTTCGCCGCCGTGCTGCAGGACAATCAGGCGGCGGTCATCCTCGGCGCGCCGACCGCCGGGGCCGGCTGCGGCCACACCCGGGGCGGACTGGACACGGTGCTGCGGCACAGCGGCGCGACCCTGCGGCTGCCGGACTGCGCCCGCTTCCGGTCCGACGGGCGCAATGAGGTGTCGGGGATCGACCCCGATGTGCTGATCGGCTTCCGTGAGAACGACGGACCGGCGCGGCGGGTGAAGCGGCTGGAAGCGGCCCTGCCGGCGGCGCTCGAGCTGGCGGCGCGGCAGGCGGCGAACCGCTAGCCGGGAAGGCCGCGCAGGAAGTCGAGCAGCAGCCGGTTCACCTCGTCGGGACGCTCCTGCTGGATCCAGTGGCCGGCGCCGGGAACGACGACCTGCATCCGAAGATCGGGGGCCCAGTCCTTGAGCCCGGCCTCGTGGGCGCCGGCGTAGTGGCGGACCGGGTCGCGCTCGCCGACCATAAAGGCGGCGGGGACGCGGATGCGGGCATCCTGCAGGAAGGCGGTGGCGGCCCAGTTGGCGTCGAGGCGGCGGTACCAGTCCAGCGGGCCCTTGAAGCCCCCGACCGAGAAGGCGGCGACATATTCCGCGAAATGCGCCTCGGTCATCCATGGCGGCAGGGTCGCATCGTCGGGGATGGTGGAGAGGAAGCTCTGACCTTCGGGGATGAAGCCGGTCGACTGCCGGCCGTCGGGCGTGGCCCCGTCGTAGGCGAAGAAGGCCTTGCGCAGGGCCGTCGGCGGGTCGGCGTCGAAGACCGCGTGGGCGTCAGCGGCCTGGAACCGGCTGATGTAGAGGTCGCCCAGACCGAGCCGTTTCGAGATCGCGGCCATGGCGGCGGTGGGCGGGCCCTTCGGGCGGCGCGGCTGGAACGGCACCGACAGGCCGAAGACGGCGCGGAACAGGTCGGGGCGGGTCAGGGCGCAGTGCCAGGCCACCGGCGCGCCCCAGTCGTGGCCGACGACGACGCAGGATGTCTCGCCCAGCGCCCGGACCAGATCGACCATGTCGCCGACGAGATCGAGGATGCCGTGGTCGGCCGCGTCGGCCGGCCTGTCGGTCCCGCCGTAGCCGCGCATGTCCGGGGCGACGGCGTGGAAGCCGGCGGCGGCGAGGGCCTCGATCTGGGCGCGCCAGCTGATCCCTAGTTCGGGGAAGCCGTGGATCAGCAGCACCAGCGGACCGGAGCCGGCCTCGAGGATCGACTGGTTCAGGCGGTCGGTCTGGATGTGGCGGGTTTGGGAGGTCATGGACCAAGGGTGCACCACCCCGTCGATCCCGCAAAGGCCGACCGACCGGCCGGCGTGATTGTCCGTTCGCACAAAGTGGGGTTGAGTGGCGTATCGCAGGAGCGCGGCCAATGAAGACCCTTCTCCCCATCCTCGGCGCCCTATTGGTGACCTCCTGCGCCAGTCTGCCGCCGCCCGCGATCGTGGTCGCCACGCACGAAACCGCCTCGCCGACGGACCAGGGAGGTCGGGTCGGCAGCCCCGCGATCTGGTCCGGTGGACTGGTCAACGAGCCCGGTCTGGTTCGCAGCGGTTTCATAGCCAGCGCCGCGCGCGGAGACAGTCTGGTGATCCATGACCTTGAGGGGCGCGTGATCCAGCGGGTCGCCGGGGCTCCGGTGACGGACCTCGACGTCGCGGTCCTGCCGCTTGCGGACAGCTATGCCCTGGTCGTTGCGGCCGCACGGCGTCGGTCTGGCCAGACCAGCTTGGTCCTGTTCCGTCTCGATCGCGGTGCAGATCAGGAGGTCCGGCCCTGGGGCGAAGTCGCGACGGACCTGTCCCGTCCTGCGGGACTCTGCATGCGGCAGGTGCGCGGCGTCCTGACGGCGGTAATTCTGGATGGGCGGGGGCAGGTGCTGCAATTTGCGGTTGAGGAGGCGCCATCGGGCGCGCCCGCCCTCCGGGAGACCCGGCGGTTCCGGGTTCCGAACGCGGGACCGGGTTGTGCAATAGACCCGGGTGGGCGCCTCTTTGTAAGCCACAGGCGGCGCGGTTTCTGGAGCATCCCCCTCGATCCGTCCGCCAGCCCGATCCCGGTCCACCTGGTTCCCGGCACGCCTCGCAATGTCCCCCGCAGCATCGGCGTGGCCTTTCTGAACGACAGGCAGGGCCCCTACCTGACCAGCCTTGACCATGACCGGAAGGGTTTTTCGGTCTGGCGGCTGGAGAGGGCGGGTCTGAACTGGGCGGGGCGGTTCAGCGTGCTCGACGGGCCCGGCGGACCCGCGGTCCGAAGTCCGGGCGGGATCGACGCGTTGGGCGGGGGGATGGGATCATTCCCTGGAGGTCTCGTCGTCGTTCAGGACGAGGCGAACGACGGTGCGCCGAACCTGAAATATATCGACTGGACGGCGGTGAAGGAGGCGCTCGGCCTCTAGAGCGTCACGCCGGTGGTGCGCATGATCTCGGCGCGGAGTTCGGGCATGCCGTCGCCCTTTTCGGCCGAGGTGACGATGACCGAGGGATAGGCGGCGCCGCGCTTGGAGACCCCCTTCAGGGTGGCGGCCTGGACCTTTTCGGCCTCGCCCTTCTTCAGCTTGTCGGCCTTGGTCAGGACGATCTGATAGCTGACGGCGGCGAGGTCGAGGGCGTCGAGGGCCTCGTCGTCGACCTTCTTGAGGCCGTGGCGGGCGTCGATCAGCAGATAGACCCGCTTCAGCGTCACGCGGCCGCGCAGATAGTCGCGGCCGAGGTCCTGGAATTTCTTCACCGTCGACTTCGACGCCTTGGCCCAGCCGTAGCCGGGAAGGTCGACCAGCCGCATCTTGCCGTCGAGGTCGAAGAAATTGACCTCGCGCGTGCGGCCGGGCTCGTTCGAGGCCCGGGCCAGCTTGTGCATGCCGACGAGGCCGTTGATCAGGCTGGACTTGCCGACGTTGGAGCGGCCCGCGAAGGCGACTTCGGGCAGGTCCGGATCGGGCAGTTGCTCGATCTTGGCGCACCCCATGACGAAGGTGGCGGGGCGTGCAAACAGGATGCGCGCCTGCTCCAGTTCCTCGGGCGTGAAATCGTCCAACTCAGGCCTTCGCCTTCTTCATTCGCTCGATGAAGGCGTCGATCGGATTGTCCGCCTTCAGGCGGTGCATGATGATGTACTGCTGGAAGATGGTCAGGATGTTCGACCACGCCCAGTAGATCAGCAGGCCGGCCGGGAAGGTGGCCATGATGAAGGTGAAGACGATCGGCATCAGCTGGAAGATGCGGCGCTGCATCGGATCCGGCGCCTGGGGGCTCATCGCCATCTGCAGCCACATGGTGAGGCCGTAGAAGATGGCGAGGACGCTGAGCGCGAAGGTGCCGCCCAGCAGGCCGCCGACCAGCGGGGCCGTCGACGGATCCCACGGCAGCAGGCCGAACAGGTTCCAGATGGTGGTCGGGTCCGGCGCCGAGAGGTCCTGGATCCAGCCGACGAAGGGCTGGTGCCGCATCTCGATGGTCACGAACAGCATCTTGTAGACGGCGTAGAAGACCGGGATCTGGAGCAGCAGCGGCAGGCAGCCGGCCAGAGGATTGATCTTCTCCTTCTGGTACAGGGCCATCAGCTCCTGCTGCTGCTTCTGCGGCTCGTCGGGGTGCTTCTTCTTGATCTCCTCCATCTTGGGCTGGAGGTTCCGCATCTTCGACATGCTCTCGTAGCTCTTGTTGGCGAGCGGGAACATGATCAGGCGGACGGTCAGGGTCAGGGCCAGGATGGCGAGGCCGAAATTGCCCAGGAAGCCGTAGAAGAATTCGACCAGCCAGAAGATCGGCCGGGTCAGGAAGAACAGGAAGCCCCAGTCGATGGCGTAGACGAAGCGCGGCAGGTCGAGGCTCTCCTCGTAGCCGGCGAGGATCTGGTTGCGCTTGGCGCCGGCGAACAGGCGGCGGGTTTCGGTGATCTGGGTGTTGGGCTGGACGGTGTGGGCTTCGCCCAGCATGCCGGCCGCGTGGATGTTGTAGTCCCCGGCGTCGGTGGCGCGGAACTCGCCGTTGATCTTCTCGTCCTGCGGAGGGATCAGGGCGGCGAGCCAGTATTTGTCGGTGATGCCGAGCCAGCCGCCGGTCGACTCGTGCTCGACGAGGGGCTTCTTGGCCCAGCCGTTGTATTTGAGCTGTTCGGTCGAATAGCTCTCGCCGTCGCCGAAGGTGCCGATGGCCCCCTCGTGCAGGACCTGGTTCTTGCCGAGGTTGTCGGGCACGCCCTGGCGCTGGACGCTCGCGGCCGGAGCGATGACCACGGGCTGGGCGCTGAAGTTGGCGACCGTATCCGTGATCGTGAACACATACTGGTTGTCGATGCTGATCCGGCGCGTGAAGCGCAGGCCGGCGCCGTTGTCCCAGGTCAGCACGACCGGCGTCGTCGGCGTCAGGGTCGAGCCCTGGGTCAGCCGCCACGGGGTGGTGGGGCCGGGAACGCCGCCGGGAATGTTCGGGCCGCTCCAGCCGAACTGGGCGAAGAAGGCGTGGCGCATACCCTCGGGGCGGAACAGTTCGACGGCGGGCGCGTCCGCGTCGATGGTCTCGCGGTAGTGGGTCAGGAACAGGTCGTCGATGCGGCCGCCGGTCAGCGACAGCGATCCGGTCAGGGTGCCGGTGCGGATCGGCACCCGCGCCCCGTTGCGGCCCAGGGCGGCGGTGCGATCCTCGGTGAAGATGGCGGCGCTGGGCTGGGGGGCGGTGATCGGGCCGGTGGTCGACTCGGCCGTGGCGGCTTCCTGGATGGCGCGACGCTTCTGAGTCTGCGGCTCCATCACGAAGACGCTGTAGGCCAGCAGCATGATCGACGCGATCACGATGAAGATGATCGTGTTGCGGCTGTTATTCTGGGGGGGCATGGAGATCAGCAGTCCTGGCCGGCGGGCGATGTCGGTGCGTGGGGCGCGACAGGGGGCGCCGACCGCGGGGTCGCGAGCCTTGTAAGCGCCGATTTCACATCGTCAAGCAAACGGTCCCACGCACGGTCCGCCGTGCCCATCCGGGCGATGAAGACATAGTCGCTGCCGGCGACCGCCAACTGCGGCGCCAAGGCCCGCGCCGCCTCGCGCAGGCGGCGTTTGGCGCGATTGCGGATGACGGCGTTGCCGACCTTGCGCGTGGCGGTGAATCCCAGCCGCACCGTCGGGTCGCCGTCGCCGCGGGCCAGCCGCTGAACGACCACGGCGCCGCG
>NZ_JAVHLH010000093.1:0-2933 GCF_031082345.1 Brevundimonas sp.
CCCCGCGCAGCGCGATCGGCGACCCGGCCGTGGCCGCCGCCGTGTTCGGACTGGGCGTGAATGAGGTGTCGGCTCCGGTGCAGGCTCGCATCGGCTTCGTGGTCGCCCGGGTGACCGGCGTCACGCCTGGCCAGGAAGTCACGCTGGAGGACGCCCGCGAGCAGATCGTCGAGGAACTCCGGGGCCAGGAAGCGCGCGGCGCCATCGCCCGCCGTGTGGAGGCCTTCGAGGCCGCCCGTCGGGAGGGCAAGGACCTCGACGAGGCCGTTCGCGAGGTCGGCGCCCAGGCCGTTCCCGTTCCCGCCGTGAGCCGCGAGGGCCGCAATCGCGAAGGCCAGCAGCTCAACGTGCCCGCCCAGGTGCTCGAAGCCATGTGGGGCCTGACCAAGGGTCGCGCCAACGAGCCGGTCGCCCTCGGCGAGGGCCAGTATTTCGTGGTCCGCGTTGACGACGTCACGCCCGCCGCCATGCCGCCGCTCGACAGCGTGCGGGACATGGTGACCCAGGCCTGGATCGCCCGCGAGAACGTCCGCCTGCTCTCGGCCCGCGCCGACGCGCTAACGGCGCGGCTCCGGGCCGGCGAGGACTTCGCCGCCGTGGCCGCCTCGGTCGGCGCTTCGGTCAGCACCGCCTCGGGCGTCAAGCAGGATGAGGAGACGCTCAACCGACTGGGCCAGGGCGTGATGGCGGGCCTGTTCAACGGGCAGACGGAACAGATCTTCTCGCAACCGCAGTCCGACGGCGGCATCGCCATCGGCCGGGTCGACCGCATCACGGCGCCGACCGCGGCCGTCGTCGCCGAGGAAGCGCAGCAGTGGCGGGCCCGGGTCGGCGCCGCCAGCGGCGATCCGCTGTTCGCCGCCGCCGTCTCCGCCGCCGCCGACCGCCTGAAGGCGACCTACGACGAGGAGCTGGGCCGGCAGGCCCTCGGCGTCACCGCCACGGCCCCGACGCCGGCGACGCCGGCCGGGCAATGACCCCAGGCGGCTCGCCGTGGCCCGCCTTTGAGGCGGGCTGGGACGAAGGACGCCCCCAGGTGGTGGTTCGGCGGCTCGTCGACGACCTCGAGACCCCGGTCTCGGCCTTCCTCAAGGTCGGGCACGGCCGCACCCACGCCTTCCTGCTGGAATCGGTCGAGGGCGGCGCCGTCAACGGCCGCTATTCGATCATCACCCGCGATCCGGACGTGGTCTGGCGTTGCCGGGACGGTCGCGCGGAGCTGGCGCGGGGCGAAGCCGTGGCCTCCGCGGCGTACACAGCCGAGCCGGGCGACCCGCTGGCGTCGCTGCGGCGGCTGATCGCGGCGTCCCGCCTCGACCTGCCCGAGGGTCTGCCGCCGATGGCCGCCGGCCTGTTCGGCGTGTTCGGCTATGACATGGTGCGGCTGCTCGAGCCGCTGGGGCCGGCCAATCCCGATCCGCTGAACCTGCCCGACGCGGTTCTGACCCGGCCGGCGCTGGTGGCCATCTTCGATTCGGTGAAGCACGAGATCGTGCTGGTCTCGGCCGCCTTCCCCGACAGCGGTGCGTCCGCCCCTGAGGCCTTCGCCGCGGCGATGATGCGGCTGGACGCCTTCGAAGCCGATCTGCGCCGTCCCCTGCCCGCCCTGCCCGCGCCGGTGGAAGCGGCCGCGCCGCCGTTCCACTCGCCGGTCGACGAGGCCGCCTTCGGCGACATGGTGGCCCGGGCCAAGGACTACATCGCCGCCGGCGACATCTTCCAGGTGGTGCTGAGCCACCGCTTCGCCGCGCCGTGGACGGGCGATCCGTTCGCCTTCTACCGCTCGCTGCGGCGGCGCAATCCGTCGCCCTATCTGTTCTTCCTCGACTTCGGCGACTTCCAGCTGGCCGGCTCGAGCCCGGAAATCCTCGTGCGACTGAAGGACGGGCGGGTGACCATCCGTCCGCTGGCCGGCACCCGGCCGCGCGGCGAGACGCCCGAGCAGGACCGGGCGCTGGAGGCCGAATTGCTGGCCGATCCCAAGGAGCGGGCCGAGCATCTGATGCTGCTGGATCTGGGCCGAAATGACGTCGGCCGGGTCGCGGCGCCGGGCACCGTCGAGGTCACCGAAAGCTTCAAGGTCGAGCGCTACAGCTCTGTCATGCATATCGTTTCTGATGTGCAGGGTCAGGCTGATCCGCGGCTGGACGCGGTCGACACCCTGCTGGCCGCCCTGCCCGCCGGGACGCTGTCGGGCGCGCCCAAGGTGCGGGCCATGGAGATCATCGACGAACTGGAGAGCGAGAAGCGCGGCGTCGGCTACGGCGGCGGCGTCGGCTACATCTCGGCCGGCGGCGAGGCCGACATCTGCATCGTGCTGCGGACCGCCCTGTTCGCCGACGGCAAGATCCATGTCCAGGCCGGGGCGGGCGTCGTGGCCGACAGCGATCCGGTCGCCGAATACGCCGAGACGAGAGCCAAGGCCCGGGCCCCGATGGGCGCGGCCGAAGACGCCTGGCGCTATCCGTTCGGCAATCGCTGAACGGATAGCGCCGGAGCTTCAGTCCAACAGGGCCTGGATGGCCCGCAGGTCGACTTGCCCCATGGCCTCGCGCAGGATCGGGCTGAGCGTTGGGTGGCCCTGGGCGCCCTCGGACGGGGCGGAGATCGTGACCAGCTGGATCGCCGTTTTGGGCCGGGCCGGATCGAAATAGTCGGGGTCGACGGCGACGACGAAATGAGCCCCGACCTTGGCGCAGTCGGTGAACAGACCCTGCCGCCGGGAGCCGTCCTGGCAGGCCGGTTCGGCCCGGCCCGCCGGCGACAGGGCGGCGAGCTCGGCCTCCAGCTTGCCCAGGGTCTCGAGCAGACGCGGGGCGGCATTGCCGCCCAGGTCGTCGACGATTTTCCGGTAGTCGCCAATCTCGCGGTCGAGGACTTCCTGTTTGGTGACGTGGCGATACGGACGCCGCCCCGGCCGGGCGACCACGACG
>NZ_JAVHLH010000093.1:2943-9368 GCF_031082345.1 Brevundimonas sp.
GCCGTCGCGATCGTCGGGGGCGTTGGTCAGTTCGAAGAATTTGGGCCGGTCGTCATCGCCCTCCTCCGGCCAGACGTACAGTGCGCCGAGGTCATTGACGGTCAGCTGGAGGGTCGGCCCTTCGCCCACGCCGCTCCAGGCGCCGGCGGCGTCGGCCTGGGATCCGCCGTGAATGGCGATCGACCGTGCGAGCAGCATCGCCTCGGCCGCGGAGGGATGCCAATCGGGCATGCCGGTGCGCGGCGGGACGAGGATCACCTGCCGGCTGACGGCGAAACCGCGGGGGTCGGTCAGCGCCGGCGTGGCCAGAAGCCGGTCGAGCAGGCCGTCGACCTCTGCGGCCATGGCGCGGGCCTGGGCTTGCGGAACCCGGCCGTCCCGCAATTGAAGGCTCGCCGGACCGACGCGACCCGGAGCCCGGGCCGACTCCGGATCCTGTTCCGCGCGGGCCGAGGCTGCGGCGGCGAGCAGGCCGACCGCCGCCATTCCGGTCACGGCGATCCTGAGCAGGCGGTTGGAGAGCGGAGCGCTCGACATCGCGGACGAACGGGGCTTCATGGCGATCCTCGACAGAGTGTTGACGCCGCCCACATCCAATTCGATGTTGTCGCTGTCAACACCAGCCGTCATGACAAATCGGAAAGCTTCCATGCCGCCCTATCACCACGGAGACCTGCGTCGCGCGCTCGTCGCCCGGGCCGGGGAGCTGCTCGAAACCGACGGTATGGACGGGCTGAGCCTGCGGTCGGTGGCGGCCCGCGCGGGCGTTTCACACAGCGCCCCCTACCGGCATTTCCCCGATCGCACGGCCCTGCTGTCGGCGACGGCCGCGCTCGGGTTCGACGAACTGGCCGACCGGCTGGCGTCGGCGGGCGAGGCCGACGATCCCGACCAGGCCATGAGCGCCGTCGGCCTGGCCTATGTCCGGTTCGCCCTGGCGCGACCTCAGATGTACCGGCTGATGTTCAGCGGCGACCTGCTCAAGGGCGCCGCCGACCCGGAATACGCCCGGGCCTCGACCCGCGCCTTCGAGCTGTTGCGGAAAGCGGTCGAACGGATCCTGCCTCCGACCGATCAAGCCGGGGCCGGAGCGGCGGCGTCCATTCTCTGGGCCGAGCATCACGGTCTGGCGCTGCTGCTGATCGAAAAGCGGATCCGGCCGTGGATGCGGGATGAAACGCCAGAGGACGAGCTGGTTCGCCGGGTCGCCACGACGCTGCCGGACCGGGCCCGCGCCCTGGCGTCACTCGCCGGCCCCGCCGGCGCGTCAAAGGACGGCTAGCCGGGTCTCAGGGCGCGGAAACGATCGCCGGCTCCTCGAACCGAACCCCCGGTCCCAGCACCATCACCCCCGCCATCAACACCGCGGCCGTCGCGGCCAGCGCCGCCGCGGCGAACGTCGCCCACGGGCTGCTGCGCCGGACCGGCGGCGTCAGCAGGCTGCGCGCCTTGTCGATGGTGGTGTCGGCCATGCGAGCCCCTCCGCTGGAGGCTCCAGTTCGCCCGATCGTGGTTAACGAAGACTTACTCGCGCGACTGCTTGGCGCGGCGGCGCGCACCCCCTAGAAGCCGGAGCATGATCCTCGTCGTCGACAACTACGACAGCTTCACCTGGAACCTGGTCCACTACCTCGCGGAACTGGGCGCGGAGACGCGCGTGGTGCGCAACGACGACCTGACGGCGGCCGAGGCCTGGGCGCTGAAGCCCGAGGCGGTGCTGCTGTCGCCGGGGCCGTGCACGCCCAACGAGGCCGGGATCTGCCTCGCCCTGATCGACACGGCGCCGCCGGAGATGCCGATCTTCGGCGTCTGCCTCGGCCATCAGGCCATGGGCCAGGCCTTCGGCGGCGACGTCATCCGGGCCAAGGCGCTGATGCACGGCAAGACCTCGCCGATCGAGCACGAGGGCAAGAGCGTGTTCGCCGAGCTGCCCTCCCCTTTCACGGCCACCCGCTATCATTCGCTGGCGGTGAAGCGGGAGACCCTGCCGGACGTGCTGGAAATCACCGCCTGGACCGCCGACGGCGAGATCATGGGGCTGGCGCACAGGACGCGGCCGATCCACGGCGTGCAGTTCCACCCCGAATCGATCGCCACCGAGCACGGCCACGACCTGCTGGCCAACTTCCTCGACCTGGCCAACATCAAGCGCACGGCGATGGTCTGAGATGGCGGACGGTTTCAAACCCCTGCTGGCCAAGCTGGTCGACGGACAGGTGCTGTCGGACGCGGAGGCCCACGCCTTCTTCGCCGCCTGCCTGAGGGGCGAACCGACCCCGGCCCAGGTCGCCGCCGCCGTCACCGCCCTGCGCATCCGCGGCGAGACGGTGGGCGAGATCGCGGCTTTCGCTGCCGCCATGCGCGACGCGGCCCTGACGCTGGATCATCCGTACGACGTCATCGACACCTGCGGCACGGGCGGCGACGGTCAGCACACCTTCAACATCTCCACCGCCGCAGCGCTGGTGCTGGCCGGGGCGGGGCTGAAGGTGGCCAAGCACGGCAACCGGGCGCTGAGCTCGAAGTCCGGTTCGTCGGACGTGCTGTCGGCGTTGGGGGTCAACCTGGCCGCGACGCCGGCGCAGCAGCTGCGGGCGCTGGACCGGGCCGGCATCGCCTTCCTGTTCGCCCCCGCCTACCACGGGGCCATGCGCCACGTCGGGCCGGTGCGGGCCGAGATCGGTTTCCGCACGGTTTTCAATCTTCTGGGACCGCTTTCGAACCCAGCTTCCGCGAAGCGACAGGTCATGGGCGTCTATGATCCGCGCCTGCTCGAGCCGTTGGCCGAAGTGCTGGGCCGGCTCGGCGCCCAGCGGGCCTGGGTGGTGCACGGCCAGGGACTCGACGAACTGACCACCACGGGGCCGACCGGCGTGGCGGAGTGGAGGGACGGGGCGGTGCGCCGCTTCACCGTCACCCCCGAGGACGCCGGTCTCCCGGTCGCGAACATCGCAGACCTGCGTGGCGGCGACGCCGAGGAGAACGCCGCCGCCCTGCGCGCCCTCTTGGACGGGACCAAAGGCGCCTATCGCGATATCGTGCTGCTGAACGCGGCCGCGGCGCTGGTCGTGGCGGACAGGGCGGCGGATCTGGCCGAGGGCGCGGGCCTTGCGGCGGCGGTCATCGACGACGGCCGGGCGGCGAAGGCGCTGGCCGAACTGGTCGAGGCCACCAATGCGCCGATCGAGGAAGAACCTGCGTGACCGACGTCCTGGCGCGGATCGCCGCCTACAAGCGCGAGAATGTCGCGGCGCGCAGGGCCGTCCTGTCGCAGGACGCGGTCGAGGCGCAGGCGAGGCTGGCCTCGGCGCCGCGGGGCTTCCGCGCCGCGCTGGAGCGGGACGTCGAGGCGACCGGCCGCCCCGCCCTGATCGCCGAGATCAAGAAGGCCAGTCCGTCCAAGGGTCTGATTCGCGAGGATTTCGACCCGCCGGCCTTGGCGAAGGCCTACGAGCGCGGCGGCGCCTCGTGCCTGTCGGTGCTGACTGACGGGCCGAGCTTCCAGGGCGACGACGCCTTCCTCGGACAGGCGCGCGAGGCGACCGCCCTGCCCTGTCTGCGCAAGGACTTCCTCGTCGACCCGTGGCAGGTGGCCGAGAGCCGGGCGCTGGGGGCCGACTGCATCCTGATCATCCTCGCCATGATCGACGACGCCGTGGCCGCCGAACTGCTGGCCGAGGCGCGGCGGTTCGGCATGGACGCCCTGATCGAGACCCACGACGAGGCCGAGATGGCCCGTGCGTGCCAGCTGGGCGGCGATCTCGTCGGGATCAACAACCGCTCGCTGCGAACTTTCGAGGTCGATCTGGCGGTCACGGAGCGGTTGGCCGTGCTGAGCCCGGCGGACGCCCTGCTGGTCGCCGAGAGCGGCATCTTCACCCCGGACGACGCAGCGCGGGTGTCTCGCGCCCATGCCAAGGCGGTGTTGGTCGGCGAGAGCCTGATGCGCCAGTCGGATGTCGAGGCGGCGACGCGGGCGTTGATGCGGTAACCGGACCTTAACCGGAACAGCACAGGAACACCTTGTGGACGTTTGCGGTTTGTTCCGCTAGCGTTCCCGCAACGGGATTCGCCTCGAGGACCTCCATGCTCACGCGCAAACAGCACGAACTGCTGATGTTCATCCACGAACGGATCAAGGAGACGGGCGTCTCCCCGTCGTTCGACGAGATGAAGGAGGCGCTCGACCTGGCCTCCAAATCGGGCATCCACCGGCTGATCACCGCGCTGGAGGAGCGCGGCTTCATCCGCCGGCTGGCGCACCGGGCGCGGGCCCTGGAGGTGGTCAAGATGCCGGACCAGGCCACGGCGGGCGCGCCGCGCGGCCGGGCCGGCTTCACCCCCGGCGTCATCGAGGGCGGCGGACGTCCGCAGGTCGTCGAACCGGCCAATGACACCCGCGAGCTATCGCTGATGGGCAAGATCGCCGCCGGCACGCCGATCGCCGCCATCGAGCACGAGACCGCCCGCTATCCGGTGCCGGAAGCCATGCTGGGCGCCGGCGAGCACTACCTGCTGGAGATCGAGGGCGACTCCATGATCGAGGCCGGCATCCTCGACGGCGACATGGTGATCATCAAATCGGCCGACACCGCCAACTCCGGCGAGATCGTCGTGGCTCTGGTGGAGGGTGAGGAAGCGACCCTCAAGCGGTTGAGGAAGAAGGGCGGCTCGATCGCCCTGGAGCCGGCCAACCGCAACTATGAGACCCGCATCTTCGGACCCGACCAGGTCGAGGTGCAGGGCAAGCTGGTCGGGCTTATCCGCCGTTATCACTAAGGTCAGGGTCACCGGCGCGGCTCCACGGCCGGTCGCCGCGGACCTCGGCCGACCAGACGGCGCGCCAATGGTTGTCCGCGGCGGCTCCGTCGCGCCACAGCTCGACCGCACCGCCGCGGGCGTAGTCGAAGCCGTCCAGCACCAGCCGGCCCTCGCATGACGCGGGCAGAACCGGAACGACCGCCCGCACGCTGACAATCGGCGCGGAGCGGCACAGGGCGTCCAGCTGGTCCGCCGTCGGCGCGCGACGACCCCACCACAGGGCCAGTGGACCGGCCCCGGAAATAGCGGGCGTGCAGGAGAAGCGGGTGCAGGTCCAGCCTTCGGCCGGCCGGTCGACCGGTTTGACGCCCCGCCGCCGGGACCAGACGTCGACCGCGAACTGGCGCACGCCGGGCCGGGCCACGACCGCCTCCCCCGCCTCGATCCAGGCGGCATTGGTCCCCCCGTCGCCGATCCACAGGTCGGGCGTCGGGGCGCGCGGCCACAGCATCACCGCCGCCGCGAACGGCAGGCCGATCCAGCGCAGCGGCCCCCGCCACAGACAACAGAACAGCACCCCGAGAAAGGCGATCGGCAGGACGTAGTCCGGCGCGCTGGCCACGGTCCGTACCGCGCCGGGCAGGCCCGCGGTCCAGGTTCCGATGGCCAGCATCAGCTCGATCCCCCGCGCCGCCAGCCACAGGAAGGGCGCGCCGACGCCCAGCGGCTCCAGCAGGGCGCCGAGCGCCAGGGCCGGCATGATCAGGAAGTCCGACACCGGGGCCGTGGCGAGGTTGGCGGCCAGGCCGTACATGGCGGTGCGGTTGAAATGCTGCATGGCGAACGGACCGGTCGCCGCCCCGGCCACCAGACTGGCGAGCACAGCCGCGCCGATCCAGGCGCTCGAGCGCTGGACCAGCAGGATCGGCCATGGCGCGGAGATCTCGCGGGGCCGGCGCGGCCAGGCCTCGACCAGGGCCACCAGCGCCGCCGTCGCCGCGAACGACATTTGGAACCCCGGCGTGACGATGGCCTCGGGCTGCAGCAGCAGGACCACGAAGGCGGCGACCGCCAGGGCGTGCATGGTGATGGCCTGCCGGTCCAGCAGGATGGCGAGGAAGGCGATGGAGGCGGTGATCGCGGCCCGCTCGGCCGGGGGCGGATGCCCCGAGATCACCAGATAGGTCCCGACCGCCAGCAGGCCCGCCCAGGCCGCCACCTTCTTGCCCGGCGCCCGCAGGGCCAGCCACGGCCAGGCCGCGACCAGCAGACGGACAAGGAAGAAGGCGAAGCCGCCGACGACCGCCATGTGCAGGCCCGAGATCGACAGGATGTGGGCGAGGCCCGAGTCGCGCATGACATCGACCTCGGCGGGGTCGAGCCAGGCCTCGTGGCCCGTGGTCATGGCCGCCGCCACACCGCCCGCGCGCTCGCCCTGACGCGCCACGATCCGCCTGGCGAGGTCATAGCGGACGCCATTGACCCACATGGCCGCGCGCAGCCGCCACGGCGGCTCCGGCAGATAGGCCGGCCTCGCCTCCCCCAGCCCGAAGGCCACCCCGCCCATGCCCTGGAAGAAGGCGTTGCGGCCGAAGTCATAGGCGCCGGGACTGGCGGGCGCGGGCGGCGGATTGAGGATGGCGAACAGGCGCACCGCCTGCCCC
>NZ_JAVHLH010000094.1 GCF_031082345.1 Brevundimonas sp.
CGCGCGGTGGCCGTCGGCAACGAAGCTGGGTGGGGCAGCAGCGGATCATGGTGGGCGATGACAGGCTCGAACTGCCGACCCTCTCGGTGTAAACGAGATGCTCTGACCAGCTGAGCTAGCCGCCCGTCCGTCGTCCCTAGAACCGGAAGCTGGCCCGCAGGAACAGCATGTAGCGCACATAGTCGTCGATCATCTCGGCGTCGGCGCTGACCGACAGCATGCCCAGTTCGTTGCCGACGTTGAGGCGGAAGCCGACGATCGGGCCGCCGCCCTCGATGGTGTCGGGCGAGAGGGTGAAGTCGCCGCCGCCCGAGCGGAAGCGGGCGATGGTCTCGCCCGGATCGACCGAGATGTTCTGGCGCCAGCCGACCCGGACTTCCGGGCGCAGCCAGTCGTCCTCGCCCATCCTCATGCCGAGATTGATCGCCGCCGTGGCCGAGAACAGGTGGCCGTCGCGGTCGTCGATATCGAGGTCGAAGGCGTCGCCGCCGCCTTCCTCCGAATGGGCCTCCTCGCTGAGCGAGAAGAATTCGGCGTAGGCCTCGGGACGGATGGTGAAGCGACCGTAGTTGCGCTCGTAGGAAAGGCCGCCGGCCGCCGCCAGGGTGAAGCCGTTCCAGTCGGACTCGTTCGACAGGTTCAGGCCCTCGCCGACGAAACGGCGCTCCGAGGTGAACGACGCATAGCCGGCCGCGGCGCGGGCCCAGGTGGTCCAGTACTGACCTTGCGCGCGCCAGTAGAGGCCGAGCTCCAGCAGGCTGGCCGACAGGACTTCCTCGGCCTCGGCCTCGGGGTCCTCGAGATCCGACGAGGTGAAGGCCAGGCTCAGGCCGACGGCGCCCAGGCCGCTGCCGCGCTCGATGCCGCCGGCGACGCCGAAGCCTTCCGAGCGGAAGCCGTAGGTGTCGGTCTTGTCCTTGTCGGCGTAGAAATTGATCTCCTGCACCCAGGCGCTGGTCTCGCCGGGCGCGGCCGAGGCGTTGCGGCCGGTCAGGGCGCGGGTGACGGCGTCCACGCCCGAAGCCAGCGACAGCAGCGGGCCGCCGGAGTGGTCGGGCAGCAGTTGCTCGTACAGGTTCAGGAACTCGTCGCGTCCGGTCTGGCCGAGGAAGGCGTCCCGAAGGGCGGTGGCGTCGGCGCCTCCGATCGCGCCGTAGAAGGCGTCGAACATCTGCGCCTCGGAGGCGATCAGGTCGGCCTCTTCCGCGGTGCGGCGACGGACGTCGGCGAACACCTGGCCGGCGGGCACGTCGGCCCCGGCCTCGACCACGTACAGATAGGGCGAGTTGTCCTCGAGCGAGCTCAGATCGATGTCGCCGAAGCTCAGCGTCGTCGCATCGATCAGGGTGAACCGCTCGGGGGCCGTCAAAAGGGAGTTGAAGCGGACGCCGAGGCCGGCGCCGTCAGCGAGCGTGGCCGTCCCGGACACGTTGAAGGTGCCGGCCGTGCTGTTGGCCGGATCCACCGTCACGATCAGGTTGCCGTCGCTGCCGACGTTCAGGTTGGTGAGGTTCAACGCCGTGGTCTGGCGTCCCTCCAGCGTGCCGTTGGAGACATCGATATCCAGCGCCCCGTCGCTGTCAGACAAGGATCCGCGCACCAGGGCGCCGCCCGTGATCTGCAGGCTGTCGGCGCCGTCGCCGAACGAGATGTCGCCCACGACGATGCCGTTGCGGATATCGACCGTGTCGCCGCCGCTGCCCAGGTTGATGGCGCCGAAGATGTTCGGTTCGTTGTTGTCGGGAACGCCGTCGCCGTCGCTGTCCGGATTGCTGTCCGTCGGCGTGGACGCGATTCCGTCCTGGATCAGGGTGACGCCGGTGGTGTTGGCGCTGACGTCGATGGCCGTCGCGACGCCGGTGATCGGGTCGTTGTCAGCGTTGGCGTTCACCGTGGCCTGGATCGACCGGTTGTTGGTGATCGAGGTCAGCGTCCCGCTGAGGTCGTGAACCCCGAAGGTGTTCGCCGTGCCGCCGCCGGTGCTCGCCAGAATGTTTCCGCTGTTGACCAGGCTGTTTACGACGGCGCCGGCGTCGATCCGGACCGCCGTCGTCGTGGTGGCCAGTTCGCTGCTCGAGCCGGCGGTGATGGCGTCGGTGTTGATGAAGGTCGGGGCGGTCGCGCCTTCCCCAAACCGGATGGCGGTCGAGTCGGCCTCGAACGACAGGGACACGATGGTGCCGTCGTTCCGCACGCCGCCGGCGATGTTGACGGTCTGGCCGGCGTTTCCGCCGATGACGACGCTGTTGGCGGCCATGCCGTCATAGACGCCCTGCGCCGTGATGCTGCCGCGGTTGATCAGGCCATGGGCCTCGTCGCCCACGCCGACCGCCCCGAGGCTGATCGATTGCGTCGCCGATCCGATCTCGAGGGCGGGAGCCGATCCGAAAACGTTGATGGTCGCTGTGGTCTCGGACGTGTCGACCAGACCGTCGCCGTCGCGGTCGGTGTCGGTCCGGTTGGGGATGCCGTCGCCGTCGTCGTCCTCGTCGCCGTTCTTGATCCCGTCGCCGTCGTCGTCGCCCTCGATGCCCAGGCCGCCATAGGAGGGGCCGCGGTCCAGCACGACGCCGCCCGCGATGCTGCCCTGGACGCTGACGCCCGGCCCGCCCTGCAGCAGATCGTCCGGGTCCAGTTCATCGACGAACAGGATGCCCTCGTCGTTTTGCGAGGTCTCCACGAAATCCTCGGGCCGCGTCGCCGGCCGGGTCGTGTAGCGGTAGCCCGAGGCCGTGATATTGGAGTGAATGACCAGGGCGCCGCCGACGTCGCCCTCGACGGCGAGGGCGGCCGAGCCGGGCCCGCGCGCCGTGATGCTGCCGCCGGTCCGCACGTCGCCGCTGACGTCGCCGGTCACCCGGACGCCATAGCTGTCGTCGCCCGTCACCTGCACTGTGCCGAACATGTCGAACGTGCCGTTCAGCGGCGCTTCGAGCGAGATGCCGTAGGAGTTGTTGCCGTCAACGCCGATCTGCGCGCCCGAGTTGACCGTGATGTTGCCGGTCAGCGGCGCGGCTCCGGTGAGGCGGACGCCGTAGTGATCCGAACCCTTGGCGAACGGGCCGTCGATGTCGCCGTCGTTGTCCGTATCCGTATCCGTATCGGTCAGGATGTCGTCGAGAAGGGTGATCGTCCCGGTGATGCTGATGTCGGCCGTGTTGCCGCCCTCGATCAGGACCCCCGTGGCCCCGGGAGGCGCGTTGTCGATCGAGATCGTGCCCCCCTCCATGGTGAAGTTGTGGCTCGAGTTCACCGTCACGGCCACGCCGCTGTTGAGGATGATGGAGCCGCCCGAGGTGAAGCGGATGCTGTCCGGGCCGCTTCCGGTCGCATTGAGGGTCGTGATCGGCGTGGTGCGCGCCGTCGAGACGACGACTTCGGCCATGGCGCCCGAGGCCGCCATCAAGGGAGCGATCGCCACTGCGGTCGCAAGCATAATACGCATTCAGAAGAACCCCTGTGGACGACACGCGCAGAGACGCCGGCGATCCTCTAACAGGGACCGCGCCAGCCTGCCTCAAGTTTCGCGAATTTGAGGCGAATGCAAGGCCGAAGGCGACCTCCCGACCATGACGCCGAGCGTGGCTATTGTCGAGAACGGTATCAATATGATATCACTTTCATATCGAATCAGGAGGGACTGATGACCACGACCCACTCCAAATCCACCGAGCGCCCGGCCTCTACGGCCAATGGCATTCTGATGCTGCTACTGGGCCTTGCGCTGATGATCGGCGGCCCCGTCGCCGTCGCGCAGGACCCGGACAATATCCTGCTGGTCGTGGGCGGCGTCGTCGCGGGCGTCATCGGCCTGCTGCTGATCTGCGGCCTCTATTCGCTGCAGCCCAATGAGAGCATGGCCATCCTGCTGTTCGGAGACTACCGCGGCACCGACCGCAAGACCGGCCTGCGCTGGGTGCTGCCGTGGTACAGCCGCAAGAAGATCAGCCTGCGCGTGCGCAACCTGACCAGCGACAAGCTCAAGGTGAACGACAAGCGCGGCAACCCGATCGAGATCGCCGCCAACGTCGTGTGGCGCGTCGAGGACTCGGCCCAGGCCCTGTTCGACGTCGATGACTATCAGGCTTTCGTGAACATCCAGGTCGACACCGCGCTTCGCGACATCGCCTCGCACTACGCCTACGACCATGGCGAGGAAGACGCCGAGCCCGAGATGACCCTGCGCGCCGACGCCGAGGATGTCGCCGCCCGTCTGCGGGACGAACTGGTGGGCCGTGTCAGGGTCGCCGGCGTGGCTGTCGACGAGGCGCGGCTCGCGCACCTCGCCTACGCTCCGGAGATCGCCGGCGCCATGCTCCGCCGTCAACAGGCCGAGGCTGTCCTGGCCGCGCGCCGGCTGATCGTCCGCGGGGCGGTCAGCATGGTCGAGAGCGCGCTGCTCGATCTGGGCGAGCGCGGGGTCGTCGAGTTCGACGAGGATCGCAAGGCGGCCATGGTCTCCAATCTGCTGGTGGTGCTGTGCGCCGACCGGGACGCCCAGCCGGTCGTCAACACCGGCACCCTGTACGGCTGACATGGCGCGAAGTCGCAAGCCGTTCCTGATGCGGGCCTCCCCGGGGCTGATGGCGGCGGTCGAACGTTTGGCCGCCGCCGAGCTGCGTTCGGTCAACGCCCAGGTCGAGACTCTGCTTCGCGAGGCGCTGGCGCGGCGCGGCGTTGTGCCGCCGGAAGACGATCCGCCGACGGATGACGCTTGAGCTTCGCCGTCGTGGGCGCTAGGGCGCGCGGATGGTGAAGTCGCACATGTCCAAGGTCCGCAAGGCCCGTCGCATCCAGAAGCGGGCGCGACGCGTCGGCCCCCTCGGCATCAGCGCCGCTGAGAAGGAGCTGATGAACCTGGCCGGGCTGGAGGTTCAGGAGGGCGAACTTCGCCTGTTCCCCGGCTGGGACGAGGAAGTCTCCGAAACCCTGAAGGCGACCAAGGCCGCCGGCGAGGACGATCGTCCCCGGCTGGTCGACACCACCATGCTGTACGCGCCCCGTTCGGGCGGGGTGAAGCGCTACCTGCTGTCCAAGAAGGCCTGGCTCGAGGCCGAACGGCCCGGCGTGGCCCATTCGCTGGTGGTGCCCGGGGCGCACCACAAGGCCGACGCCGACGGCATCGTCCAGCTTCATGCGACGAAACTGCCCTTCGGCGACGGCTACCGCTGGCCGACCTCCGTGCGGCGCTGGGGCGCCTGGGTCGCCTCGCTGAACCCGTCGCTCATCGAGGCCGGCGATCCCTATACGCCGGGGCAGGGGGCCCTCGAGGCCGGCCAGCGTGCGGGCTGTCCCGTCGTCGGCTTCTGCCACTCCGACCCGGCCGGCCTCGCCGCGCTGCATTTCGGCGAATGGGCCAAGAAGCCGGTCGAGAAGCGTTGGGCCCGCCTGTTCGGCCAGTTCGACCGGGTCATCTCGCCCAGCCGCTATATCGCCCGCCGGCTGGAAGAGGCCGGCATCAAGGACATCGTCATCCAGCCCCTGGGGGTCGAGGTCGACACCTTCCGCCCGGACCGCGGCGACCGCGACTGGCTGCTGAAGAAGCTGAACCTGCCGGCTTCGGCCCGCCTGCTGTGCTTCGCCGGCCGTCCGGCGCGCGAGAAGAACATCGGCGTCCTGATCGAGGCGGTGCAGCGGCTGGGCGCGCCCTACCATCTGGTGCTGGTCGGCGCCGGCGCCGGCCTGCCGGCCGAGGAGCGGGTCATCTCCCTGCCGTACGAGGCCAATCCCAAGGCCGTGGCCAGGATCATCGCCTCCTGCGACGCCTTCGTGCACGCCAACGACAAGGAGCCCTTCGGCCTGATCGTGCTCGAAGCCATGGCCTGCGGCCGTCCGGTCGTCGGCGTCAACGCCGGCGGGGTGAAGGAGACGGTCGACGACAGCGTCGGCCAGCTGGCGAAGAGCGCTGACCCGGTCCACTACGCCGCCGCCATCGAGGCCCTGTTCGCCCGCGACATCGAGGCCCTCGGCGCCGCCGCCCGGGTCAAGGCCGTCGAGCGGTTCTCGTGGGGCCGGGTGTTCGAGGACTTGTGCATGACCTACGCCGACGTCAGCGGCGAACGCGCCTTCGTCGAACCGCGCGGCGACCGGGTCGAGCACTGACGATCTCGACAGGGGGCGCGCGTCCCGTCAGTCTGGGCCGAAACGGGGACCGTCCATGAAACGCCTTCTGCTCGCCGCCGCCCTCTCGCTCGCCGCCGCCCTTCCGGCCGCGGCCCAGACGGTGGTCATCGTCCGCCACGCCGAAAAGGTCGATTCCAGCGCCGATCCGTTGCTGTCCGAAGCCGGGCAGGCGAGGGCGCAGGCGCTCGCCGCGACCCTGGCCGACGCCCATCCCTCGGTGATCCTGACCAGCCCCCTGAAGCGAACGGTCCTGACCGCCGCGCCGACCGCCGACTATCATTCGGTGACTTCCGAAGCCGTGCCGCTGGACGGCGGCCTCCAGGCCCACCTCGCCGCCATTGTGGCCAGGGTCGAGGCCGCGCCGGACGACTCGACCATCCTGATCGTCGGCCACAGCAACACGGTCCCCCTGATCGCCCGCGCCCTCGGCTACGCCGACGCCGCCGACATGCCGGAATGCGAGTACGACCGGCTGACGACGCTGCATCTGATGGGCGAAGGCCAGGCCCACGGCGTGGTCAGCCGGTTCGGGGAACCGACGACCTGCTGAACGTCAGACCGAGCGCCCCAACACCTGATCCAGTTCGGCTCTGACCGTTTCCATGAACGAGTCAGGCAGGCGACCCAGCGGCTCCATACGGCCATCTTCCACCGTCGCGATCTTGCTCGTCCGGATGAGAGAGGGTGCAGGCAATCCCGCCTCGGCGTATCGGCGCCCCAAGGCCACGTCTCCCGGCCAACGTCGGTGCTCGGCGCTCGTTATCATCAGGACCCAATAGAGCCGCCCGTCTCCGCCCAAAGGCGTCGCGGAAACCACCAGTGCGGGCCGGCGCTGCCTGACATCCCGGTCTGTGTAGGGGAAGGGGACCTTGACGATATCGCCTACGCTAAAGTTCCCCATACGCTCGCCGGTCGGCCTCGCTGTCCCATTCCTCGAACGTGGCGAAAGGATCATCCTGCACGCCGCCCCGCGCCTTCGTCAGCGTGACCTGGCCATCGCGGATCTCATAGGCCAGCTCATCGCCCTCACGGAGGCCCAAAGCGTTACGGACGGCTTGTGGAACTGTCGTCTGCGCCTTGCTGGTGATGCGGCTCGTGATCATTCGGTAAGGATAATCCTTACCGCCTATACGTCAAGCTCATCCACCACGAAGCGGGCGTTGTCCTGGATGAACTGGTAGCGGGCCTCGGCCTTCTTGCCCATCAGCCGCTCGACCAGGTCCTCGATCTCGTCTTCCGAGGCCGGCACCGTGACCCGCGCCAGGGTGCGCTTCTTCGGGTCCATGGTGGTCTCCTTGAGCTGGGAGGCCATCATCTCGCCCAGACCCTTGAACCGCCCGATCTCGACTTTCTTGCCCTTGAACACCGTGGCCAGCAGCTCGTCGCGGTGGGCGTCGTCGCGGGCGTATTCTGACAGCGGCCCCGCGCTGATCCGGTAGAGCGGCGGCAGGGCCATGAACAGCCGGCCCTGGCGGATCGTCTCCGGCATCGACCGGTAGAAGAAGGTGATCAGCAGCGCCGCGATATGCGCCCCGTCCACGTCGGCGTCGGTCATGATGACGATGCGCTCGTAGCGCAGGTCCTCGATGTTGAACCGGCTGCCCGGCTGCACGCCCAGGGCCAGCGCCAGGTCGGACAGTTCGATATTGGCCCGCAGCTTGTCGGCCGTGGCCGAGGCGACGTTCAGGATCTTGCCGCGCAGGGGCAGAATGGCCTGGGTGGTGCGGTCACGCGCCTGTTTGGCCGAGCCGCCGGCCGAGTCGCCCTCAACGATGAACAGCTCCGTCCCCTCGGCGGTCTGGCGCGAACAGTCCGACAGCTTGCCCGGCAGACGCAATTTGCGGGTCGCCTGGGCCCGCTGGACCTCCTTGTCCTTGCGCCGCTTCAGCCGGTCCTCGGCCCGTTCGATGACGAAGCCCAGCAGCGCATTGGCCTGTTTCGGGCTCTCGGTCAGCCAGTGGTCCAGCGGATCGCGCATCAGCTGTTCGACCAGCCGCTGGGCGTCCGGCGACGACAGACGGTCCTTGGTCTGGCCCTGGAATTCGGGATTGCGCACGAAGACGCTGATCAGCGCTCCGGCGTTGGCGATGACGTCCTCGGCCGTGATCAGCCCGGCCCGCTTCTCGTTGACCAGCTCGCCATAGGCCTTCAGCCCCTTGACCAGCGCGGCCCGGAACCCGGCTTCATGGGTGCCGCCGTCGGGCGTCGAGACCGTGTTGCAATAGGAACTGACGAAGCCGTCGGCCTCGCCGAAGCCGATCGGGCTCCAGGTCACGGCCCATTCGACCGCTCCGGCCTCGCCCTTGCGCTCGACCCGGCCGGCGAAGGCGGGGGTGACGGTCTCGATCTCGCCGATCCGCTCCGACAGGGCGTCGGCCAGGCCGTTGGGGAAGTGGAACACCGCCTCGGCGGGGGTGTGGTCGGTGATCCGCTCGGCGGCGCAGGTCCAGCGGATCTCGACGCCGCGGAACAGATAGGCCTTGGACCGGGCCATGCGGAACAGGCGGGCGGGCTTGAAAGCGGCGCCGACGCCAAAGATTTCCTCGTCCGGCTTGAACCGGATCAGGGTGCCCTTCTTCTTCGAGGGCTGGACCTGGGTGATCGAACCCAGCGGCAGCCCCCGGCTGAAGGCCTGCTTCCACTCGAACCCGTCGCGCCAGACGGTGACCTCCAGCTTCTCGCTCAGGGCGTTGACCACCGAGACGCCGACGCCGTGCAGGCCGCCGGAGGTCTCATAGGCCTTGCCCGAGAATTTGCCGCCCGAGTGCAGCACCGTCATCACGACCTCGAGGGCCGACTTGCCGGGGTGTTTCGGATGCGGATCGACCGGAATGCCCCGGCCGTCGTCGCGCACCGACAGCCAGCCGTCGGCATCGAGGTCGACCGTGATCAGCTTCGCGTGCTTGGCGACCGCCTCGTCCATGGCGTTGTCGAGGACTTCGGCGAACAGGTGATGCAGCGCCCGCTCGTCGGTGCCGCCGATATACATGCCCGGCCGTTTGCGGACCGGCTCCAGCCCCTCCAGCACCTCGATCGACGAAGCGGAATAGCCGGTCGCGGACGCCGTGGAGGCGGATGCGGCCTCGGCCGGACGCGGGACCGGCGCCGGTTCCGGCCTCGGCGCGACAGCCTGCGGCGTCAGGGCCGGATCGGGGGCCGGGGTCGGGACAGGAGTCGGCTCCGGGCCTTTCGGCTCGGGGATGTCATCGAACAGGGAAGGCGCGGCG
>NZ_JAVHLH010000095.1 GCF_031082345.1 Brevundimonas sp.
GGTAGAAACCAGTCTGCCCAAGCGCGGGTCGGGCTGCTTCGGCCAGCGCGTAGTCCTTCGCCGCCACGATGCGGTCGAGCGGCAGGCTGGAGCCGACCGCGAAGGCGACAAGCAGATAGACGATGACGCAGATGGCGATGGACCAGATGATGGCCCGGCCGACGTTGCGGTGCGGGTCAGTGACCTCGGCGCCGCTGTTGGTGATGGTCGTGAACCCCTTGAAGGCGAGGATCGACAAAGCGACGGACGCCACGAACCCGCTGACGCCCATGTCTCCGCCCGTGGCTTGGAAAGAGAGGCCACTGGCCCAAAGACCGGCCGCCCCGAACAGCGCGATGCCACCCACCTTGAGCACGGCCATGACGATGGAGAAAAGCCCGACCAAACGGTTGCCGGAGACATTCACGAGATAGGCGAAGATGATCAACCCAACGCCGAGAACCGGCACGAGAACGCTGTCGGTGTCGCCACCGAACGCCTGCAGCGTGTAGGTCCCGAACGTGCGCGCAACGAGGCTCTCATTGATGACCATCGAGAGCGCCATCAGCAGTGAGGCGCCGGCCGCCACTGTCGTCGGCCCATAGGCCTTCCTCAAGATCATCCCGATGCCGCCCGCTGACGGAAATGCGTTCGACATCTTGATGTAGGTGTAGGCGCTGAAGGCGGTCACGACCGCGCCCACGACGAACGACAGCGGGAAGAGCGGCCCGGCGAGCTCGGCGATCTGACCGGTCAACGCAAAGATGCCCGCGCCGATCATCACGCCGGTCCCCATGGCGATCGAGCCCGGCAGGGTGATGCTGTTCTTCTTGTAGTCGTTCGTCATCGGCTTCTTTTCAGGCTTCGCCGCACGCTCACCGGAGGAGCGACCGTCCTTTCATGAGCTGGAGGCCGAGCACCCCCATATGGCGCAGCGGGCAGGTCTGCGTCTGGGTTCCCCCGTGATCGGCCGGAGCCGTCGTCACTCGGGCCGAATGGCTGTGATCTCGTTGACACCGTCGCGGACCGAGACATCAAACTCGATGCGCTCGCCCGTGCTGGCGGCCTCCAGAACGGCGGGCGACGCAGTGAAACGCATGGTCATCGCCGGCCAGCCGACGCCGGGGATGGGTCCATGCTCGACGGTCACCGTGCCGGCGTCCGGGTCGACGGCGGTGATCACGCCGGTCCCCGTCCCGATCTGCACGCCGGCATCAGCCGTCATCGGCATGGCCGCCGTGTCAGACGCCTCCGCCGCCGGCTTTCCGGTGGCGGCCGGCGTCTCCTGCGGTTGGTTGCAGGCCGCCAGGCCGAGCGCCATGCCGGCCCCCAGGATCAATGCGTACTTCATGGAAAGGTCTCCTCAGGTTGAAGGGGTCTGATCGCGTTTGCGCCGCCGCAGCAGCAGATAGCCCGCCGGGATAACGAGCGTGGACAGCAAAGGCGCCGTCACCATGCCGCCGATGACCGGGGCGGCGATGCGGCTCATGATCTCCGATCCCGCCCCGTGCCCGATCAGGATCGGGAACAGGCCGGCGAGAATGACCGCCACGGTCATGGCCTTGGGGCGAACCCGCAACAGCGCGCCCTCACGCACGGCCGCTTCCACAGCGGCGCGGTCCGGGTTGTCCCCCCGGGCCTTCAGCGCCTGTTTCAGATAGATCAGCATGACCACGCCGAACTCGGCCGACAGTCCGGCCAGGGCGATGAAGCCGACCGAGGTCGCCACCGACTGGTGATAGCCCAGCAGGTAGAGCGTCCAGACGCCGCCGGTCAGAGCAAACGGCAGGGTCGCCATGATCAGCGCCGCCTCGTCCAGCCGGCCGAAGGTCAGGTAGAGCAGCAGGAAGATGATCACCAGGGTCGCCGGGACGACGATCTTCAACCGCTCGGCCGCGCGCTGGAGATATTCGAACTGCCCGGAGTAGGCGATGCTGACGCCCGGGGTCAGCTCCACCTCGTCGGCGACGACCGTCTGCAGGTCGCCCACCACTGAGGCGAGGTCGCGGCCGCGGACGTCGATATAGACCCAGGTGGTCGGCCGGCCGTTCTCCGACTTCAGCATCGGCGGGCCATCCGCGACATCCAGCGACGCGACCGAGCCCAGGGTGATCTGCTGTCCCGACGGGGTCAGGATCGGCAAGGCCCGCAGCTCCGACAGGCTGTCGCGGATTTCGCGCGGATAGCGCACGCTGATCGGATAGCGCGCGACGCCCTCGACGGTCTGGCCGATGGTCTCTCCGCCCAGGGCGCCGGACACGATGGACTGCACATCGGCGATGTTGAGCCCGTACCGGCCCGCCGCCAGGCGGTCGATGTCGACGTCGATGTAGCGACCGCCGGTCAGACGCTCCGCGAAGGCGGAGCTGACTCCCGGAACCGCGCCGGCGACGGCGGCGACCTGCTGGGCGATCCGGTCGATCTCGGCGAGATCGGCGCCGGAGACCTTGACGCCGATGGGGCTCTTGATGCCGGTCGCGAGCATGTCGATCCGGTTGCGGATCGGAGGCACCCAGACATTGGTCAGGCCCGGGACCTGGACGGCGCGATCCAGCTCCTCGACCAGCCGTTCCGGCGTCATGCCGTGACGCCACTCATGGCGCGGCTTGAAGCGGATCGTCGTCTCGAACATCACCAGCGGCGCCGGATCGGTGGCGGTATCCGCCCGCCCGGCCTTGCCGAACACGCTTTCGACCTCCGGCACCGTTGCGATCATACGGTCGGTCTGCTGGAGAAGCTCGGACGCCTTGGCGGCCGACAGGCCGGGCAAGGCGGTGGGCATGTACAGCAGGTCGCCCTCGTCCATCGGCGGCATGAATTCCCCGCCGAGTTGACTCAAGGGCCAGGCGGCGGTGGCGAAAGCGATCAGGGCGATCAGCAGGGTCGCCCGCGGCCGCCGCAAGACCCAGTCGAGCGGTCCCCGATAGACGAAAACAAGCGCCCGATTGATCGGGTTGCTGTGCTCGGCCGGGATGCGTCCGCGGATCAGGAATCCCATCAGCACGGGCACCAGGGTGATGGAGAGGATGGCCGCCGCCCCCATGGCGTAGCTCTTGGTGAAGGCCAGGGGCGAAAACAACCGCCCTTCCTGGGCCTGCAAGGTGAAGACCGGCACGAAGGACAGGGTGATGATCACCAGGCTGAGGAACAGCGCCGGCCCCACTTCGACGGCGGCCTCGGTGATCACCCGCCAGCGCGCCTCGCCCTTCAGCTGGGCGTCCGGATGATCGTGTTCCCATCGCTCGATGTGCTTGTGGGCGTTCTCGATCATGACCACCGCCGCGTCGACCATGGCGCCGACGGCGATGGCGATGCCGCCCAGCGACATGATGTTGGCGTTGATCCCCTGCAGATGCATCAGGATGAAGGCCGCCAGCACGCCGAGCGGCAGGGTCAGGATCGCGACGAGCGCCGAGCGGGCGTGCCACAGGAACAGTCCGCAGACGATGGCGACGACCACGAACTCCTCGATCAGCTTCGTGCTGAGGTTCTCGATCGCGCGATCGATGAGTTCGGACCGATCGTAGACCGGAACCACCTCGACCCCGGGCGGCAGGCCCGACTTGAGCGTCTCGAGCCGTTCCTGCACCGCCGCGATGACGGACCGCGCATTGCCGCCGGATCGCAGGATCACCACCCCGCCGACCACCTCGCCCTCGCCGTTCAGCTCGGCGATCCCGCGGCGCATCTCGGGCCCGATCTGGACGGTGGCGACATCGCCGAGCTGGACGGGAACGCCGCCGGCCGCCGCCCGGATCGGGACGGCGCGAAAGTCCTCCAGATCGGTCAGATAGCCGTTGGCCCGGACCATGTATTCGGTTTCCGCCAGCTCGAGCACGGAGCCGCCGGTCTCGGCGTTGCCCTGCCTGATGGCTTCGACCACCTGCTGGTGGGTCACGCCGAAGGCGGCGAGCTTCACCGGATCGAGAACGACCTGATATTGCCGCACCATGCCGCCGATGGTGGCGACCTCGGCCACGCCGGGGACGGTTTTCAGTTCATAGCGCAGGAACCAGTCCTGCAGGCTGCGCAACTGGGCCAGATCGTGCCGGCCGGTTCGGTCGACCAGGGCGTACTCGTAGATCCAGCCCACCCCGGTCGCGTCCGGGCCCAGCGCCGGCCTCGCCGTCTCGGGCAATCGCGACTGGACCTGGCTGAGGTATTCGAGAACCCGCGACCGGGCCCAGTAGAGATCGGTCCCCTCGTCGAACAGGACATAGACGTAGCTGTCGCCGAAGAACGAATAGCCCCTCACCGTGCGGGCGCCGGGCACCGACAGCATGGTCGTGGCCAGGGGATAGGTGACCTGGTTCTCGACGATCTGCGGGGCCTGGCCCGGATAGGCCGTGCGGATGATGACCTGGACGTCCGACAGGTCCGGCAAGGCGTCGACGGGCGTGCTGCGTACAGCCCATAACCCGCCCGCCAGCAGGGCGAGCGCGGCCAGCAGGACGAAGATCCGCGCCCTGACCGACGCGCGAATGATGGCGGCGATCATCGGGCGGCTGCCTTGCGGGTCAGGCTGCGCACCGTCGGTTCGCCGTCCGCCGCCTCGAAGGTGAAGTCGACCTGGTCTCCGATCGATACGCCCTGACCGACCGTCTCCGGAAGCCGGAAGGTCATGGTCATAGCCGGCCACCGCAACGCCGGCACCGGACCGTGGGCGAGGGTGATGGTCCCCTCTGCGGTCGCCTGAACCCGTCCGCTGGCCCGGTGGACGACCGGCCCGTCGGCGGCCGGCCGGCTGGCGGCGGCGGCCTGGTCGAGGCTGCGCGCCTCCACGCCCGACAGGCTGGCTTCCGAATCCAGCAGGAACTGCCCGGACGCGACCACCCGCTCGCCTTCGTTGAGACCGGCGAGGATCTGCGTCTGCCCTCCGGCTTCGCGGCCGACCCGGACCTCCGCGGGCTGATAGCGGCCGCCCTCCAGCGCCAGCATGACGAGCGTCCGCCGGCCGGTGCGGATCACCGCCTCGGAGGGGACGAGCAGGGCGGTCCCGGACTCGCCGCCGAAGACGATCTGCCCGTACATGCCCGGTCGCAGCCTGGCCCCACGGTTGGCCATCTCGATGCGGGCGGTCACAGTCCGGCTGTCGCCCGCGACTTCCGGCAACAGGGCGATCAGCCGTCCCGTCATCCGCTCGCCGGGGAAGGCGGCCAGAGTCACTTCGACAGTGCGCCCGACGCGCAGGCGGCCCGCCATGGCTTCCGGTATCGCCGCATTGAGCCACACGGTCGAAAGCCCGTTGATCTCGGCCAGGGTCATGCCGGCGGGCACGCTCATCCCGGCCCTGACGCCGAGCGTGCGGATGGCTCCGCCAATGGGGCTGGACACCGTCACCGTCGTTCGGGGCCGGCCCGAGCGTTCGACCGCGGCGACCAGGCTTTCGGGCATGCCCAACAGAATGAGGCGTTGGCGCGCGGCCGCTGTGAGGGCCGCGTCTCCCGTGCGCCGGAGCGCGAGGTACTCAAGCTGGGCGCCGCCCCACCCAGGCACGAGCAGATCGGCCAGCGGGGCGCCGGCCCGGATGACGTCGCCGGGCGCGCGGTCATAGACGCGTTCGACGAAGCCGGCGGCGCGGGCCTGGACGATGGCCACGTCGCGCGCGTTGAAGTCGACGACCGCCGTCGCCGCGACATCGCCCTCCAGTGTTCCTGATCGAACCGTGGCGAAGCGAGCGCCGAGCGACTGGATGAGGGCGGGGTCGATGCGAACGCCGGCCCCGGTGTCCGAGGCCTCGTCGGCGTATCGGGGGACCAGGTCCATGTCCATGTAGGGCGACTTGCCCGGCCGGTCGAACCGCTGGTCCGGGACCATGGGGTCGTACCAGTAGAGGACTTCGCGGTCCCCCGAGACGGTCGCGGCCGGCCCGGCGCGGTCGGAACCGAGCCTCGACAAGCCCAGCCCAAAGGCGCCGCCGAGGAGGATCAGGCCGGCCGCCGCCGCTGCGTACCGGAGGTGATTGCGATCGAAACGCATCATTGGCCGCTCCCGTAGGTCAGGGTGATCTGGACCGCCCGCCGCGCCACCTCGGCCTCGCGGTCGAGCGCGACGAGGCGGGCGTTGGCCAGGGCTGTGAAGGCGTCGAGAATCTGCGCGAGGCCGGCGGCGCCCGCCGCGTAGCTGGCGGTCTCGAGATCGGCGCGCGTGCGCAGGTTCGGCAGGATCACGTCCCGCGCCCGAATCCAGCGGGTGCGGGACGAGGCATACTGCGCCATATCGCTTTCGAACGCCGCCAACAGGGCGCGCTCGGCGGCCTCCCGTTCGGCCGTTACGCGAAGGGCGTCGGCGGACCGGGCCGCGATCAACGGTTCCTGGCGGCTGGCCTGAAACAGTGGGAGGCGCACGCTGGCTCCGACGGAAACAAGATCGCCGAACATCGGATCGCGACGGGCGTATCCAACCTCAAACGACCAGTCGGGCCGCCGGCCCGCCCGGGCCAGATCGACATCGGCCTCGGCCCGCCGGGCGGCGGCCTGGTAGGCCCGCAGGGGCGGCAAGTTCTCGAGGCGAGCGCCGACCGCGCCGGGGTCGAGATCGATCGTCGGAACCGGCCCCTCCGCCCTCGGCGCCGGATCGCCGGTCCAGCGGGACAGCTGGGCGCGCGCGGCGGCGAGATCCGCCTCCAGCCGGTCGCGCCTGTCCTCGAGATCGGCCTGCAACTCGACCGGCCCGAGCGCTTGCGCGGGTCGGAGACGCGATGCCGCCACGCCGCTCGGCGCCGCATCCCACAGCGGCTCGAGCGAGGCCAGCAGTTCATCGAGGACGGCCAGACGGCGCTCGGCGTAATGCAGATCGACCCACGCCTCTCCGGCGGCGATGCGCACTTGCCAGAGAGTGGTGGCCGCTCGCGCCCGGGCCACATCGACGTCGGCATCGGCGACCTCCCGTTCAGCGCGCCGTCGGGCCCGGCTCGGCAGGTCCTGCTGAATCCCGACCTTGAACATGGTCATCATGATCCCGTCGAACCGGCCGGCCGACGGCCCCGAGACGGGAAAGCCGTCGAGGCCGAAGCTGAGGCGGGGATCGGGAAGCTGGCCGGCGGCGGTCGCCGAGGCCCGGGCGGCGTCGATGCCGAGCGCGCTGGCGCGCAGGGAGGGCGCGTCCGAAACGGCCCTCGCCAAGGCCTCTTCGAAGGTCAGGGGGTCGGCCCGGCCGGGGCCGGCGGTCAGCAGACCGAGGCAACCGAAGGCGGCGCCAAGGAGCGCGGCCCGCGCGCTGCGGCGCGCCTGACCGGCGGGTGAATTGAACACGGCATATGCTCCGGAACCCCGCCCTTGGCCCATGGCCCGCGGGGTTCAACTGCTTGAAAAGGGCTCGTCCGGAACGGTGTGGCGAGCCCGCGAAGACAGTCTCAGAGCTGGGGTTTTGGAGGAGATCGAAGGGGAGAGGGCGTCGTCCCGTCAAGGCGGGTCGTCGCCCCGCTATAGGACAAGCCGGAGCCGGCCAGCGGGCCGAACACCGTGGGTCCAGACGCCAAGACGGGCGATACGGCGGCGCATCCCATCTTTGCGATGCAGTCCGGCGTCATGTCATCGCACGGCAGCCGATCGTGGTCGGCCTCCCCGACGGGATCAACCATCATCTCGGCGCAGTCCGCGGACATTTCGACCGTGTCGGCCGCGACAGGAAAAGGCGTCGCGCGCGCCATTGACTGGCCAAGGAAACCAGCGAACGCCAAGGCGATGATGATCGTGCGGAGGAGGTTCCACATCCCAGCAGTTTCCCATGACCTGTCGATCCGCGCAACTCGGACCGAAGGCCGCAGGCGTCCGGCTGCACCAGGCCACTATCGCCGAACCAAAGCTCTGAAGCGCCGTCGGTCAGGACTTGGCATCCAAGGCTTCAGGAACATCTTGTTTGTGGTGATGAAGGAGAGACCACCATTGGCGCAGAAAAGACCTTCAGTTTCATCCTCGGGAGGTTGGGGCCGGCGGGATGAGCTCCAGGCGCAGCGCCCGGTCGATGCGGAGGGCGTCGGGTTCGTGGACGCTGGCGGCGTCGGCGTAGGCGCGCCAGTCGCGGACGCGGTCGGCGATCTCCCCCACCATGCCGAGGGTCTTGCGTCGCTTGAAGCCGCAATGAGCGCCGAAGGCGACTAGGTCCTCGAGGGTGAAGCCATCGCGCTTGCCGTTGAATGTCATCTGGTGGGTGCTGGTCCAGGGGCCGGACGGATTGTAGGCGTAGCCGACGTCGAAGGCCGGGGAGAGCCGCCAGCCGCCGGAGCGGTCCATCAGGAAGGCGATGTTCTTCACATGGTCGTCCTGGTTGCGGATGAACAGGTTGAAGACGGCGCGGCGAAACTGTTGCTCGATATCGACCGCGCCGAGGCCGAGCAGGCGGATCGTCTCGACGGCCTGCTCGTAGCTGTAGGCGCCGGCGGCGTTGAAGTCGAAATGCCGGAGCGCGCCGAGCGACTGCATGTGTAGCTTTCGGCCGTCCGGCGTGCGGTCGAAGCGCCGGGTCATGAAATGGCTGCGTCCGCCCTCGTGGTGCAGGCGGCATTCGGCCATGTCGATGCCGACGTCGGCGGCCATCCTGGAGAAGGCGTATTCGATCAGGCCGAAGCCCTGCGGATCGGCCAGCTCTTTGTCGCGGTTGTTGCTGACGCCGTCGAACTTCATCAGCCAGTAGGAGAAGCCTTCGCCCGCCGGGGCCTGGCCGGAGCGGAACTCGCCGGTCTCCTCGTTCCATGCCAGCACCGCCTTGGCGCGGGCGCCGCCGGCTGAGGTCCCGACCCGCAGGATCTCCTCGAGGGTGTCGTGGTCGTCCTCGCCGGACAGCAAGCCCTTCATGTCCTGGCGCATCGACAGGACCTGGTTGGCCAGGTCGACCAGGGCCTCGATCTGCAGCCGGCGCGAGCGGCGGGCGGCCTTCATCAGGGTGGGGTGGAACTCCAGCGCGCCCATGCCGCGGGTGCCGATGTAGCAGAGCCGTTCGACCGGGTTGAACGAGCGGGCGTCACGGCCCTGCCGGGCCAGCCAGGCGTCGATCAGGGCGTTTCCGTATTTGTCGGGCAGGGAGTCGGCCAGCAGGCCGGGCAGGCCCTTGAAGGCGTCGCGGGGCAGTTCGGGAAAGGCGTAGGGGGCCAGGCTCGGCGCCATCACCAGTGGAGAGACGGCGATGCCGCTGGCGACGAACTCCGGAACGTACTGGAACACCGCATGGTCACGGTCCTCCAGCCAGCTGACCGCGCCGATGTCGCGGCCCCACAGGCGGATGGTGGCGTCGGTCACTGGTCGTCGTCCCAGGTCCAGGGCGTGGCCGGGCCCTCGGCGCCCGCGCCGCTGGCGCGGCGGCGTTCGCGCCCGGCGGCGATGCGCACCCGGTCGACCGGC
>NZ_JAVHLH010000096.1 GCF_031082345.1 Brevundimonas sp.
CCTTCAGGCGATGGGTGTCCTTGAAGGACATCTTGGCCGGCTTCTTCGGGGCGGCGGGGGCGACCGTGGCGGGGGCGGGCGCAGCCTCGGCGCGGCGCGCGGCCTCCTTGTCCTGCGGGCGCGGATTGGCGCCCGGCTGGAGGAAGCCGGGGTTCTGGCGGATGAAGTCGGTCCAGCCGCCGGGCGTCTCGACGATGTCGCCGCGACCGTTCATGGCGATGGTCGAGGTGGCCAGACGGTCGACGAAGTCGCGGTCGTGGCTGACCAGGATCAGGGTGCCGTCATACTGCTCGAGGAGCTCCTCGAGCTTGTCGAGCGTGTCCATGTCGAGGTCGTTGGTCGGTTCGTCGAGAACCAGCATATTGGCCGGCTTGGCCAGGGCGCGGGCGAGCAGCAGGCGGTTGCGTTCGCCGCCCGAGAGGGTCGAGATCGGCTGGCGCAGCTGGCCTTCCTGGAACAGGAAGTCCTTGGCGTAGGCGGCGACGTGCTTCGACACGCCGCGCACCAGGATGGAGTCGCCGCCGCCGGGCGTCAGGGCGTCCCACAGGGTCATGTCGCTGCGCAGGCCCTCGCGGGACTGGTCGAGATAGACGGGGTCGAGGTTGGAGCCGAGACGGACCGTCCCCGAGTCCGGGGCGAGCTCGCCCAGCAGGATCTTCACGAGGGTGGTCTTGCCCGCGCCATTGGGGCCGACGATGGCCAGTCTGTCGCCGCGGATGACGCGGGTGGTGAAGGGCTTGATGACGATGCGGTCGCCGAACGCCTTGGTCACGCCCTTCAGTTCGGCGACCAGCTTGCCGGAGGCCACGCCGGAGTCGACGCCCAGGTTGAGCTCTCGCGGCAGGTCGCGGACGCGCTCCGAGCGGTCGGCGCGCATGGCGTCGAGGGCGCGCGCACGGCCCTCGTTTCGGGTGCGTTGGGCGGTGATGGAGCGATAGAAGGTGTAGGTCTCGCGCTCGATCGCCTTGTTCAGGCGGCGCAGGGACTCGGCCTCCTCCTCCATGACCTTGGCCGCCCATTCGTCGAAGGCGGCGAAGCCCTTGTTGAGGGTGCGGACGCGGCGGCCTTCGAGCCAGTGGCACGACTGGGTGACGCGGTTGAGGAAGGCGCGGTCGTGGCTGACCACCAGCACGGCGAAGCGGGCGCTGAGCAGCTCGTTCTCGAGCAGTTCGATGGCCAGGATGTCGAGGTGGTTGGTCGGTTCGTCGAGGAGGAGGAGGTCGGGCTCTTCCGCGAAGGCCTTGGCCAGGGCGGCGCGGCGGATTTCGCCCCCGGACAGGTTCACGGCAGGCTTGGCCGGGTCGAGGCCGAAGGTGGTCAGCCAGGCCTCGGCGGTCCACGGCTGGGCGTCGCAGGACACGGCGTAGTCGAGCAGGGTCTCGCCGGTGATGACCGGCTCCTGCGGCACATAGGCGAAACGGGTTCCGGCCTGGACGGAGCGGTCGCCGGCGTCGGGTTCGACGAGGCCCATGACCAGCTTCATCAGGGTCGACTTGCCGGCGCCGTTGCGGCCGACGAGGGCGGCCCGGGTGCGCGGCTCGATGGCGATATCCACGCCGTCGAACAGGGGGCGCGGCCCGTCCTGAAGACGGACGTCCTTGAGCGCGACGAGAGGGGGTCTTCCGGGGGACTTGGCGGCCATGAGGCGGGGGCTATAGACCGGGCGACGCCGGTCCGCCACCCGCGTGAAGGACGACCGTGCGGACGCGGCGGGCGACAGGCGGAGTTGATCGGCGTATGAGGCCGCCGATGGAACAACCCTTCTGGCAAACCAAGCGCCTGGAACAGATGACGCGCCCGGAGTGGGAGAGCCTGTGCGACGGCTGCGGCCTGTGCTGTCTGGTGCGGTTCGAGGACGAGGACACAGGCAAGGTCGTCCCGACGCGGGTCCACTGCAAGCTGTTCGATCCGGCAAGCTGCACCTGTTCAGACTACGCCAACCGTCGGGCGCAGGTGCCGGATTGCATCAAGCTGACGCCGTGGAACATCGAGCTTCTGGGATGGATGCCGAAGTCCTGCGCCTATCGCCGCATCCACGAGGGGCGGGGGCTCGCCAACTGGCACCCGCTGGTGTCCGGGGATCCGGAAAGCGTGCACGAGGCCGGCGTTTCGGTGCGCGGGCAGACGGTGTCGGAGCTGGTGCTGAAGGATCCGGAGGATGCGCTCGACTTCGAGGCACCCGAATGGATCGAGGAACGCGGCGGCGAGGAAGACTGATCGTCCGATCCCGACGCGCGGCGCGTGACGCTGTGCTGGCCTTTCGTGGAATTATAGTCGGATTGGCGAGATTTAATTTCGTCAAATCAACGATATGAACTTTTCTCGACTCTATCTTTCCGCCGGATAACGCTGCCGGGGTATGATGTGGGCACGTCGGAAAGTCGGCTGAACGGCCCGGGAAGCGCGGGACGGTTCGAGCGACGGGTCTGACCCGATCGGCGGTTCGCCGGCCCTTCCTGGAGATCACCATGCTGAACTGGCGACGACCCTTCGGGGGGCGGCGGAGCCTCGCCGCGCCCGAGATCAAGGACAGCCGGGTCGGGCCGCTGATCGCCCTGACGAGCGCGGGGCGGCCGCGGTGGACGCCGAGGGACTATGCGCACCTGGCGACGGAAGGGTTTGCGCGTAACGCGGTCGCCTATCGCTGCGTCCGGATGGTCGCCGAGGCGGCGGCGTCGACGCCGCTGGCCGTGTTCGTCGACGGGGTCAGACGCGACGATCATCGGCTGGCCCTGCTGCTGGCCCAGCCGAATCCGGAGCAGTCGGGCACGGAATGGCTGGAGGCGCTGTATGGCGGCTTGCAGACGGCGGGGAACGCCTATGTCGAAGCGGTCGGGGACGGCGACCCGGCGGAGCTTTGGACGCTTCGCCCCGACCGGGTGAAGGTGGTTCCGGGTCGCGCCGGCTGGCCGGAGGCCTATGAGTATTCCGTCGACGGCCGCTCGCTGCGGATCGGTCGGCAGGCGGACGGCTGGATGCCGGTGATGCAGCTGAAGCTGTTTCATCCGACCGATGACCACTACGGCTTTTCGCCGCTGGAGGCGGCGGCGGCGGCCATCGACGTGCACAACGCCTCGAGCGCCTGGAACAAGGCGCTGCTGGACAACTCCGCGCGGCCCAGTGGCGCGCTCGTCTACGGGGCCAAGGACGGCGAGCGGCTGACGGTCGAGCAGTTCGAGGCGCTGCGGGCGCAGATCGAGGACGCGCACGGCGGGTCCATGAACGCCGGACGGCCGATGATCCTGGAGGGCGGGCTCGACTGGAAGCCGATGAGCTGGACGCCGGCGGACATGGATTTCATCGCCGGCAAACACGCGGCCGCCCGCGAGATCGCCCTGGCGTTCGGCGTGGCGCCGCAGCTGCTGGGGATCCCCGGAGACGCCACCTATTCGAACTATCGTGAGGCCAACGCGGCCTTCTGGCGCGGCACGGTGGCGCCGTTGGCGAGGAAGACCGCGGCGGCGCTGACGGCATGGTTGGGAAGCCGGTTCCCCGGCGCGAGGATCGAGGCCGACCTCGACGGCGTGCCGGCGCTTCAACCCGAGAGAGACGCGCTGTGGGCGCGGCTGGAAGCGGCCAGCTTCCTGACCAACGAGGAACGGCGACGCATGGCGGGAGTGGGCGCGTGATGGAGACGATGCGGAAGGTTCCGGTGGCGGTGATCGCGGCGCTGGCGGTGCAGACGGCCGGGGCGCTGATCTGGGCCGGCGGCGCGGCCGCGCGGATATCCGTGCTCGAGGGCCGGATGGTCGAGCATCGGCAGGTGGCCGAACGGCTGGCGCGGCTGGAAGAGCAGAGCAAGGCCACGCGGGCCGCGGTCGAGCGGATCGAGATCCGGCTGGAGCGCGGGCGATGACCGGGCGCGCGGCGACGGTCGAAGCCGGCGATCCTGAGCGTGTTTCGGGTGAGCGCGGCGGCGGCCTGGCGATCGAGGGCTACGCTTCCCTGTGGGGCGTGGCTGACCTGAACGGGGACGTGCTCGCCAAGGGCGCTTTCGGGGGGAGTCTGGCTGGAACCGGAGCGCGGGGCGTGCGGATGTTGCACCAGCACGAAAGCCGCTCGCCCATCGGGGTGTGGGACGAGATGCGCGAGGATGACCGTGGCCTGTGGGTGCGCGGCCGGATCATGGACTGGTCGGCGGAGGCGCGGTTCGCCCAGGCGCTGTCGCGGGCCGGCGCGCTGGATGGGCTGTCGATCGGGTTCCGCAGCCGCAGGGCGCGCCGGGACGGCCGGCTGAGAGTGCTGGTCGAGGTGGCGCTGTGGGAGGTGTCGCTGGTGACGTTTCCCATGCTTCCCGGGGCGCGGTTCAGTGTGAAGGCGCAGGAAGGCGAAGGGTCGCCGGCGGCGTTCCGGGTAGGCGTCTAGGGTCCGCGGCGATCAGGCAGCTGAACGATCTCGCTTTGAGGCACGACGCGGGCGATGCGGACGTTGCAGGTCCGGAGAACTGTGGCGTGGCTGCGAATATCCAGGTGCGCCGGATCGCCGATGCAGACGTCGGCGCTGTCCAGTCCGAAGGCTCGCAGTCCGATGCTGACATTGTTGGTGTCGCCGAGGCAGGCCGCGGAACCGGTCAGCAGGAGGGCTTCGCCGGTGCGGGTTCTGACATAGACGCCGTCGTCCGGTGCAAATTTGATCAGCCGGATCTCGGTCGGGGAGAAACAGCGGCGCGCCGAAGGTTCGGCGTTCAACGGCCCCTGGGCTTCCATGGGAGTGCAGCCGGTGATGACGAGAAGCGCAGCGAGTGTTCCAACCAGGCGCATGGTCGCGTTCCTTAAGGTTGAGCCCCGAGAGAGGGTCACACGCTCCCGCTGAGCCGTCAAGCTGACGGAACCGCCGGGAAAGGGGCGCCGGTCAGGAGTCCGAGGGTCGGACCTCAAGGCGGCCGAGGGATCTGGCGGCGCGGGCGAGGGCGGTCCTGACCATCGGCTTTCTCAACAGGGCCCCCAGCCAGAAGGCTGCGATCATCACCAGGAAGACGGAGGCGCGGGCGAACAGGACGGCCAGGAGCGCGACGGCGCCCGCCGCCACCCAGATTCCGATGAGCAGGGACTGGACGGCCTCGCGGTCGGGATCGGCTTCCGGCGCCACGGGCGGGGGATCCCGCACCAGAGGCTGAGGCCGCTCGTCCTGCAGGCGTTGAAGGGGGCCGCGATTGACGAGGCGAGGGTCTTCAGGTTGGGCCGGGTCGTGGTCGTCGTGCTGATGCAGGGCGAGCAGGGGGCTGGGGCGCATCAGGGCGGCGGGATCGAAGGCGACCGACTCGCCCTGATCGTTGAGGGTGAAGACCTGGTCGAAAGGAACGCGTTCGAAGTCGATGCCCCGGGTGTCTTGGCCATAGGCGTCGCCGTGGAGGGCGAGCAGCCGGCCCTGCCTCAGCTCGACCTGGAAAGCGACCGGGTCGGGCAGGTCGCCGACCATGGCGTGAACCGTGCCGAAGACGCCGGTGGCGCGCTCTGCGGACAGGGGGCGGCGCGAGCTGACGATGATTTCGCTGAACAGACCGGAGCCGGTGTTCCGGCGCGTACCGGGCAGGCTTTCCTCGAACTGACCGGCGAGGTCCGGCGCGATGTGGCGCAGGTCGTGGGCCATGGCGGCCATGACCTCTCGCTCAAGCCTGGTGAAGCGGTCGCTCACGCAGCGGCCCCGCATGCATCGCGCCGCCTGACCGGCCCATGGCGACGGCCCGGCGACAAGAATTTTCCAATGGGGCCGTTCACGCCCCGACCCTAACCGCAACCCGCGGTTCCTGAAAACCGGAGACACCATGAAAGAGACCAAGACGGCCTCGGGCACCCCCGAGGCGCGCGCCGCCATGCATGAAATGATGGCGGCGTTCGAGGCGTTCAAAGGGGCCAATGACGCCCGGCTGGACGAGATCGAGAAGAAGGCCTCGGCCGATGCGCTGCTGGAGGAGAAGGTGGCGCGGATCGACCAGGCGGTGAGCAGCGCCCAGGCGCGGCTGGATCGGGTGGTCAGCGAGGGGCGGAGGCCCGGACTCAGTGGTGAGGCGTCGTCGTCGGGACGCGGTGCGTCCCTCCTCCACCCCTCCACCGCTTCGCGGTCCCCTTCCCCATTCCATGGGGAGGAGAAAAGCGCGTTCGACGGGTATCTGAAGACCGGGCAGTCGTTCGGGCTGGAGCTGAAGGCGGGGCTGTCGACGGCGTCGAACTCGGCCGGCTATGTCGTGCCGGAACAGACCGAGCGGGCCATCGAACGGCGGCTGATGGCCGGGTCGCCGATGCGTGAGATCGCCAGCGTCCGCACCGTCGGCGCCGGCGTGTTCCGCAAGCCTGTGTCGACGGCCGGTCTGGCCTCGGGCTGGGTGGCCGAGACGGCGGCGCGGCCGGAGACGGATCCGGCGACTCTGGCCCTGCTGGAGTTTCCGTCGGCCGATCTGTATGCCAGCCCGGCGGCCACCCAGAGCCTGCTGGACGACGCCCTGATCGACCTCGACGAATGGCTGGCGTCTGAGGTCGAGGACGCCTTCGCGGCGCAGGAGACGACGGCCTTCGTCACCGGCGACGGCGTCAACAAGCCCAAGGGGTTCCTGAGCTACGACATCGTGGCCGAGAGCGCCCACGAGTGGGGCAAGATCGGCTATGTCGCCTCGGGCGCCGCGGGGGCGTTCGCGCCGTCCAGCCCGACCGACCGGCTGATCGACCTGGTCTATGCGCCGAAGGCCCGGTACCGGCCGAACGGCCGCTTCGTGATGAACCGGAAGACGGTCTCGGCGGTGCGCAAGTTCAAGGACAGCGACGGGGCCTATATCTGGCAGCCGGCGCAGCGGCCGGGAGAGACCGCCAGCCTGCTGGGCTATGCGGTGACCGAGATCGAGACCATGCCCGACGTGGGCGCGGACGCGGCGGCCATCGCCTTCGGCGACTTCCAGCGCGGCTATCTGATCGTTGATCGGGCCGGGGTGCGGGTGCTGAGGGACCCGTATTCGGCCAAGCCCTATGTGCTGTTCTACACCACCAAACGGGTCGGCGGCGGGGTTCAGAATTTCGACGCCATCAAGGTGATGAAGTTCGCGGCGACGTAGCAAGGACCGAGAGACGCGGGGCGAGGGGCGAGGGGCGAGGGGCGAGGGATTCATCGCTCGCTCCGACCCCCGCGTGAATCCGACCCCCGCGTGAAATTGGTGACGGTTGAGTGTGAAACGCGCGGGCTTCGACCCTCGTCCCTCGACCCTCGCCCCTGTCGAGCAAAGCGAGGTTTCCCATGACCGCACCCGTCCTGCTGGCGGAGGCGAAGCTGTTCCTGCGCGTCGAGCATGACGCCGAGGATGCGCTGATCCAGACCCTGATCGATGCGGCCCGGGCGAGGGTCGAGGGCGACGTGGGGTTGACGCTGGAGTCGACTTCGCCGGCGCCGCTGCGCCTGGCGGTGCTGATGCTGGTCCTGAGCACCTATGAGCGCGGCGACCGGGACATGTCCCTTCAGCCGGTCGAGGCCTGGATCGCCCCCTATCGCGGGGTGCGGCTGTGAGGGTGCTGGCCGAACTGTTCGAGGGGACCGAAAGCCTGACGCCCTACGGCGGTCGGGCGGTGAGCTGGGAGCCGGTCGGATCGGCCTGGCTGAAGACGGGCCCGCGTCGGCTGCGGGATAGGAGCGAACCGGGCGGGACCCGCGTCCTTGAGACCATGACGGCCGAGGCGCGCGCCGACGCGCGGCTGTCATCGGGCGGGGTGCTGAGGTTCGGCGGGGCCGACTGGCGCATCCGCTCAAGCGAGACCGTCGGCGGGCAGGCCATTCTCAATCTGGAGCGGGTGTCATGAGCCACGAACTGGCGCTGCAGAAGGCGCTGATCGCGCATCTGGCCGGCGATGCGGGCCTGGCCGCCCTGCTGGGCGATCCGCCGAGGATCTGGGATGCCCCGCCGGATCGGCCGACGCTGCCGTACCTGATGATCGGACGATCGGAGAGCCGTCCGGTGGCGGCCGACGGAGGCGGCGTCGAACACGCCCTGACGCTGACGGTGGTGTCGCAGTTTCGCGGAACCGAGGAGGCCAAGGCCGTGCTGGCGGCCTTGCGGCTGAGCCTCAGCGACGCGGTTCTGGCGGCCGACGGCGTGCGGACGGTCAGCCTGAGGCCGGCGTTCGCGGACGTCTATCCGGCCCCGGACGGGCAGAGAACATTTGCGGTGCTGCGGGTGCGCGCCGTCACGGAGGAGGACTGACATGGCGGCGCAACGCGGCAAGGACATCCTGTTGAAGATGGAGAGCACGCCGGGCGTGTTCACGACCGTCGCCGGCCTGAGGGCGCGTACGATCTCCCTGAATGCGCGGACGGTGGACGCGACCGACGGCGACAGCGCCGGGCGATGGCGGGAGCTGCTAGGCGGCGCCGGCGTCAAGTCGGCGGCGGTGGCCGGGCAGGGCATCTTTCGGGACGCGGCCTCGGATGCGTTGATCCGCGAGGCCTTCTTCGACCAGGCGGCGCGGACGTGGCGGTTGATCGTGCCGGATTTCGGCACGCTGGAGGGACCCTTCCTCGTCGCCGCCCTGGAATACGCCGGCGAGCACGAGGGCGAGGCGACCTTCGCCATCAGCCTGGCGAGCGCGGGCGAGGTGACGTTCGGGGCGGCCTGATGGACGCCAACGGAGCCAGGGGCGAGGTGGTCGCATCGCTGGCGGGGGTGGAGCGGCGCCTGTGCCTGACCCTGGGGGCGCTGGCGGAGATGGAGACGGCGCTGGGATGTGATGGCCTGGCGGGTCTGGCGGAGCGGATGCGGGCCTTGTCCGCGCGGGACCTGACCACGGTTCTCGCCGCGCTGCTGAGAGGCGGCGGCGAACAGGATCTGGCGAACGCGCTCGGCGAAGCGGCGGTCGATCCGCGCGAGGCGGCAGAGGCGGTGGCGAAAGCCTTCGCGGCCGCGGCGTGAAGACGCCGTGGGGGTCGATGATGCGCGACGCCGCACGGGCGGGCGTGGCGCCGGCGGATTTCTGGCGTCTGTCCCTGAAGGAATGGCGACTGCTGACCGAGGCGCCGGTCGAGGGCCTGCCTCTGGGGCGGCGGGAGTTCGAGCGAATGGCGGAGGCGTGGCCGGATGACGGATGAACTGGAAGCGGCCGGTCTCGACACCGTGCCTCGGCGGGCGGCCGAGGCGGCGGCCGCGCTGGAAGGGCTCAAGGAGCCGGCGGAACGGGCGGCGGCCTCGATCGAAGCGGCGTTCGACCGCGCCGGAGCCAGCCTGACACGTTCGCTGGCGCGGGCCGCCGCCGATGGGGAGATCTCGCTGGCCGAACTCGCCCGCGGGGTGCTCGCCGCGATCAACGCCGCCGCGGGCGGGGCGGCGGGCGGCCTGG
>NZ_JAVHLH010000097.1 GCF_031082345.1 Brevundimonas sp.
GCACCATCGGCCGACAGCGCGCTGGCCTGCCATTGCGGCTTGTCGATCTCGACCCGCGCCCCGCTGCTGCCGGACCGGGCGCGGACGCCGGCCATGGCCGAATGAACGGAGCGACCATGACCCGCAGTCTGCCCGACCTGCTGATCGAACCGGTGGTGCGGATGGCCTTGGCCGAGGATCTCGGTCGCGCCGGCGACCTGACCGGCCAGGCCTGCATCCCCGAGAGCGCGCGGATGCGGGCGGCGTTCGCAGCCCGGCAGCCGGGGGTGTTGGCGGGGGTCGACTGCGTGCGGCTCGCCCTTCTGGCCATGGATCCGGCGGCGACGATCGAGCTGAAGGCCCACGACGGCGACGCCTTCGAGGCCGGGGCCGTGCTGGTCGAGGCCGAGGCCGACGCCCGCGCCTTCCTCGCCGCCGAACGGACGGCGCTGAACCTGCTGGGACGGCTGTGCGGGGTGGCGACCCTGACCCGCGCCTATGTCGAGGCCGTCGAAGGCGCGGGCGCGCGCATCGCCGACACGCGCAAGACCACGCCCGGCCTGCGCGCGCTGGAGAAGCACGCCGTGGCCTGCGGCGGCGGGGTCAACCACCGCTTCGGCCTGGATGACGCCATCCTGATCAAGGACAACCACGTGGCCGTCTGCGGCGGCGTGGGCGAGGCCATCCGTCGCGCCCGGGCCGTGGCGGGCCATCTGGTGAAGGTCGAGATCGAGGTCGACGGACTGGATCAGCTGGACGAAGCCCTGGCCGGTCGGCCGGACGTGGTCATGCTCGACAATTTCAGCCTGGAGATGCTGCGCGAGGCGGTGGCGCGGACGAACGGCTCGTCGTTCGGTCGACCGGTCCTCGAGGCCTCGGGCGGCGTCCGGCTGGAGACCGTCCGGGCGATCGCGGAGACCGGCGTCGATGTCATTTCGGTCGGCGCCCTGACCCATTCGGCGCCGTCGCTGGATATTGGCCTGGACGCGCTCTGAAAGCGCGGCGGTAAGGAACAGCCGCCGCCGGCTCCCGTTTCCTGAACACGCAGTTCAAGGAGCGAACCATGACCCAGGCCCCCAAAATTCCGGCTGAAGAACAGAGCGTTCCGGGTGAACAGCCCGATGTCTCGGGCGACATGCCGGATCGTCGCGACCGACGCACCAATGTGCACGACGGGCAGCCCGGAGACGCCGGGGTCAATACCGCCCAGCAGGGCCGGTTCGGCAACATCAAGCAGAATCTGACCCCCCGGGCCCGCTGAGATGCCGCGGGATGGGTGGACCGAACGTCGCGACGCAGAGGGCGGCGACCCGGACGCTTCGACGGCAGAGGCCCGTCCGGGGCTGGACTTCGGTCCCCTTCGGGGCGGCGCCCTGATCCAGTGGATGGTGACGCACAGCGACGAGGACGCGCGCGGGCGTTGGAAGGCCGCCGCGAAGCCTGGGGATCAGGCCGCGGGTGCGGCGGTGGCGGCCGGGGTGGGCGTCGAGGCGGCGTCGGCGGTCGGGGCCGCGACCTTAACGGTCGGGACCGGGGCCGAAGCCGGGGCCGGAGCGGGCGCGGCCGGAGCCGTGGCGACCGGAGCCGGCGGTTCGCGTCCCTCCTGGGCGAGCAGCAGGGTGTAGGCCACGGCGCCGGCGTCACGCACCGCGCTGGTCGGATCGAGGCTGGCCTGGATCAGCTGCGGCGTGTCGGCGGCGGTCGACGGACGCGCGGCGTAGCTGAAGGCCGGACCGGAGCCCGAACGCCCGCCGAAGCGATAGAACAGATGGCTTCCAACCTGGCCGACCTGCACCAGCGAGTGGCGCCACCGCGGCGAAACGCCGGTGGTGTGGAAGTGGGTGGCGTTGCCGACCCGGGCGTAGACGGCGCCGGACAGGGCGCTGGAGGCGATCTCGCGGGCGCGGTTCCAGGCGGCCTGGTTGACGCGGCCGCGCATGGTTCCGTTGCAGGTGAAGCTGAACTGGCAGCCGGTCCGCCGGGCCGCGCCCTGGAACACCACGCCGCAGACGCTGTTGGGGAAGGCCCGGTGGCGGACGCGGTTCAGGACCACCTGGGCCACGGCCTTCATGCCATCCCGGCCTTCGCCGCGGGCTTCGTAATAGGCGGCCTGGGTCAGGCATTCCAGATCGCGGGAGGCGTCGAGCGCGCCGCCGAGGCGGAACGGCTGGGCCGCGATCGGCCCGGTCAGGCTCACCTGACGCAGGCTGTCGCCGGGCGACCGGGTCCGCAGTTGTTCGAGCCGGGCCGTGAGCAGGGCCGCCTGCCGGTCGCGCTGGGCCGAACCGGCGACCGTATAGGGATCGTGGCGCCGGGCGATGGCCAGGGCGCTTTCGTCAAGGCCGCCCGCGGCGGCGGCGAGCGCCTCTTCGGTGAAGCCGGCGGCCGTCGCGCTCTCGATGCGCTCCGCCTGCGCCCGCACCGTCGTCGCCTTCGCCACGGCGCCGCCCAGATAGGCGCAGCCGATCGCCAGTCCCACCACCGCGCCGAATGTCGCCGCCGCCACGCCAGGCCGGATATTGGCCTTGCGGTCGGCAGGAGAGATCGCACGCGAATGCGAGGGGTTGGGCAAAGGCTCGATCCTGTTCAGCAGGGCGCAGCGCCGCCCCCGGGTTAGTCTCGCGGCGGGGGCGACCCATTGGTCGCGGCCCGGCTGCGGTAGATCGACGGTCGGCGAACAGGCCGGCTGTCGGGGACGCGCCTTAAGCCAGCCATTTATGGCGGCAATGTGGTTGATTCGCAAGATTCATGCAGCCGCGAACATAGGCGCGAGCGTCTTGGGTACCCTGTCAGGTGACCGATTGACGCACCATGTATACGACACAAGTGGAAGGTCAGACTACTGTAATTAACGACGTCACATTAACCGGCGGGAGGCGTTGACGGACTGTCGTTGGCCGTCAGAGCTCGAATATGTTGTCTTCGGAGGCTGGAAATCATCACCTTCTTCTTCCAAGCGCTGCGCTGGAACACCTTGACCGTAGTCGCGTTCTCGCTGCAGCAGCACAGGAGCCCCTCATGAAACGTATCGCACTGGTACTCGCCTCGGCCGTCGCCGCCTCCAGCCTCGCCGCCTGCGGCCAGACCATTGAGCAGAAGGCCGCGACCGGCGCCGTCGCCGGCGCCATCGTGGCCGGACCGGTCGGCGCAGCCGTGGGCGGAGCCGCCGGCGCGGCCGTGGGTCAGGCCGAGAAGCCGAACTGACACAGTCGTGGGCCTGAATGCGGAGCGGAGGCCGTCTTCCGCCTCGCAACCTTGATTTCCGCCCCCATATGGGCTTAGCCCACCCGGCGTTGGCTGAGCGCCGCTCGCCGGCGCCGTTCGCGCGCCTGACATTCAATCAAGGACATCGACGACCGCTCGCATGAGAGATCTGAAACAAACCGGCTTTACCGACCGCCTCAGCGCCCAGCAGGAAGCCAAGAAGGCCCTGCTCGCCCGCTTCAAGCCCAAGCCCGCCGCACCCGACCCCGAGTTCGAGAAGCTGCAGGAGAAGCGCGCCGCCGAGAAGGAGGCCCTGCGCCAGCAGCGCGAACTGGAGAAGGCCGAGGTCCGCCGCCAGAAGGCCGAGGTCGAAGCCGCCCGTCTCGCGGCCGACCACGAGGCCCAGGAGGCCGTCGAGGCCGAAAAGCGCGCCGCCCGCAAGGAGCGCAAGCAACTCTCCAAGGAAGAGCAGAAGGCCGCCCGCGACGCCCGCTACGCCGCCCGCAAGGCGCGCCAGCGCTAGACGGCGCCGGTCGGAAGGTCGCCCAATACGGCGGCCAGCTGTTCTCCTGAATAGGGCTTTCTGACAAACGGCCACGGTGCGTCCGCCAGGGCTGCGTCGACGTCATCGCCGGCGTAGCCGGAGGTCAGGACGATCCTCAGGTCCGGCCAGGTCCGCGCGGCTTCGCGGGCCAGTTCGATGCCGGTCATTCCGCCGGGCATGACGACGTCGGTCAGCATGACGTCGAAACGCTCCTTGTGGAGCAGTTCGAGCGCCTGCGGGGCGTTTTCGGCCGATCGGACCTCCAGGCCCAGCCCCTCCAGAAGCTCCTGCGCCACCGCGGCCACGCCCGGATCGTCCTCCACCAGCAACAGGCGGCGGCCGGCGGCCACGGCCCGAAGCTCGACCGGCGTCGGGGCCGATTCAGCCCTCTCGGTCTCCGTCAGCGGCGGCAGGTACAGACGAACCTCGGTTCCGCGACCGACCTTCGACGTCACCCGCACGCCGCCGCCGCTTTGCCGGGCGAAGCCATAGACCTGGCTCAGGCCCAGACCGGTGCCCTTGCCGACGGCCTTGGTGGTGAAGAAGGGCTCAAACACCCGTTCGATGACCTCGGCAGGCATACCGCTGCCGTTGTCCGAGACGGTGACGCAGACATAGTCGCCGGGCGGGAGCTCGGCGATCTCGCCCTCGGCGACCGGGCAGCCGAGGGTCTGGACGGTGACCTTGCCACGATCTCCCAGGGCGTCGCGGGCGTTGACCACCAGGTTCAGCAGGGCGGCTTCGAACTGGGCCGGGTCGACGCTGACCCGGGCGCCGCCGCGCCGCAGCTTCAACTTGAAGTCGATCGCCTCGCCGAGGGCCCGGCGGAGCAGGGGCTCGCTCTCGCGGATCAGGCCGTTCAGGTCCGTGGGCTCGGGCCGCAGCGCCTGGCGTCGCGAGAAGGCCAGCAGCTGGTGGGTCAGACGTTCGCCGCGCCGCGCCGCCGAAAGGGCCGCCTCGCCCAGCTTCTTCTGCCGCGCGGCGTCGGCCGGCGATCTCAGCATCATGTCGAGCGCGCCGATCACGACCGTCAGCAGATTGTTGAAGTCGTGTGCCACCCCGCCGGTCAGACGTCCGACGGCCTCCATTCTCTGGGCGTGCATCAGATCGGCTTCGGCCTTGGCCTTTTCCGCCAGGGCCTCTCCGACGCGTTCTTCCAGCAACTCATTGATGCGCTTCAGGTCATCCTCGGCCCGTTTGGCCTCCGTGACATCGATATTGGCGCCGACATAGCCCTGGAACTGACCCGCCCCGTCGAAGCGGGGCACCCCCTCGCAGCGCAGCCAGCGCAGGCCCATTTGCGGATGGTTCACCCGAACGACGCCTTCGAAGCGGTCGCGATTGGCGAAGGCGTGCTGGTAGGCGGCCTCGAAATCGGCGCGGTCGTCGGGATGGGCCAGCCGGCTCCAGCCGGCGCCGAGGTCCTCGTCGGACTCGACTCCGAAGAAGGTTCTGAAGCGGCGGTTGCCGAAGGTGATCGCCGCGTTCTCGTCGGTCATCCAGATCAACGCCGGCGCGCTGTCGGCGACGGTCCGGAAGCGGGTCTCCGATTCCAGCAGCCGGGCCTGCGCCTCGCGGATGTCGGTGACGTCGAACGCCACGCCCACAAAGCCGATGACCTCGCCGCTGGCGCCGAACCTCGGGCGGGAGAAGGATTTCAGCCAGCGATACTCGCCGTCATGGCGCAGATACCGCGCCTCCATCGAAAAGGGCTGGCCCGTGCCCTCGCCGGCGAGGGATTCCTCCAGCACCCGGTCCTGGTCGTCCGGATGGATGATGGCGCGCCAGTCCAGCAGGCGGGCTTCCTCATAGGAGCCGCCGCTATAGGCGACATAGGCCTGGTTGACGAAGGCGCGGGTCCGGTCCTGCTGGGTCACCCAGATCAGTACGGGGGCCGTGTCCGCGATGGCGCGGAACCGCTCCTCGCTTTCCCGGACCTCGGCTTCGGCCCGGGTGCGTTCGATCTCGGTCCAGGTTCGCCCGGCGACTTCCTGAAGAAGCTCGACCTCCTCATCGGTCCAGTCCCGGACCCGGGAATCGTGGGCGTACAGGAAGGCGCGCAGACGCCCGCCCCGGATCAGGGGCGCGCGCATCAGGGATCGGGTCTGCAGTCGCTTGAAGATATCCCCGACGTCCCGGGTGCGGGGGTCCTTGCGGACATCGGAAATGCGCACAGCCTGACCAGCCGCGAGATCGGCGATCAGGTCGGCGCCTAGGTCTTCCAGCGAGAACTGCCCGCGGGCGCTCGCCACGTCCGCCGTCCAGTCGCGGCTCATCGTGACCTGCCGCCGCTCCTGGTCGACCTCTCCGAAGCCGACCCGCTGGGCTTTCAACTCCGAGCCGAGCGCGCGCTCGACCTCGGCCATGATGTCGTCGGAAGAGGACAGATCGCGCAGCGAGTCGGCCAGGGCCAGAAGGAACGACTGGCGACGCTCCTGACGCGCCATCGCCTCGATGGCCTCGCGCGTGTCGGTGACGTCGAACGACATGCCGACGTAGCCCATGAAGACGCCGTTGGCGTCGAAACGGGGGTTCACCGCGATCCGCATCCACCGCCAGGCCCCGTCCGTCCGACGGAACCGCGCCTCGAAGCCATAGGGCCGGTGTTGGGGGCGGGCTTTCGCCTGGGCGGCGTTGACGCTCTCCAGGTCGTCCGGGTGGATCGCCTCGCGCCAGACGTGGCCCATGATTCCTTCCGGCGGTCGGCCGTAGAAGTCGACAAGGGCGGCGTTGACGAACTCGACCTCGCCCCCGGCATTGGTCAGCCAGACCGGGGAGGGGGCGGTGTCGGCCATCAGCCGGAAGCGCGCCTCGCTTTCCCGCAGCGCGGCCTCGGCCGCCCGGGCGCCGGTGACGTCGACGTTGACCCCGATCATCCCCAGGAAGCGCCCGTCGGCGTCGATCCGCGGACGCGCCTCGGTGCTGAGGATCCGCCATTCGCCGTCGGCGCGACGGTAGCGCGCCTCGACCTCGAAGCCCGATGCCCGTTCGATCGCGTCGAGGGTGACGGCGGCGACCCGCGCGCGATCGTCCTCGTGAACGAGCCCCAGAACGTCGACGCAGGCGTCCGGTTCGGTCACGCCCCAGAACCGCCTGAGCGCCTGGTTAAGGTGCACGCAGTTTCCCGCTTCGTCGCTCATCCACAGCATGACGGGCGCCTGCTCGCTGATCAGGTGCAGGCGGTTTTCGCTCTCGCTGATCCGGTCGGCGGACAGGCGCAGCGCGTCGATCGAGGCGTCCAGTCGCCAGAGCACCTTGCGCAGCGAGGCGGCGACGACGGCGGCGAACAGGCCGACAACCACAAAGTTGGTCGTGGCGATCACGCCCATGCGGTTGGAGACGCCGGTTCCGATCGCGTCCCAGCCGAGAAGGGCCCAGCCGCCGAACAGGCACGCGAGCAGACTCACCGTCCCCGCCAGACGCCCGCCCGCGAGGGCCGCCACGATGACGGCGGGCAACAGGATCATGAAGCCGGTGACGTTGGCGTAGAAGGCCGACAGCGCCATGCGGACCGCCAGCATGGCCGCGGCGCTACCCAGGCCGATCAGCACCTGGGTCCACCAGGCGCGCGGACGAATCCGCGCGAGCCGCGTCACGCCCGCGTCGATATCCACCATCCGCCGAAGCCCACTGATCGCGCCCAAATGACCCCCGCTCGCGCGTACGCGACCGACGCAAAACGTACCGGCCTCGTTTGCGTTCCGGCAAGCGTGGCGTTTGCGGCAGGCGAGGCGTCGGTCTTGCGCCGCGGGCCGGCCCACCCGATTTCAGGGTCTGCGGCTTGGCGCTGATGGTCGCCCGGAAGACTTTGACCCTTGACCGGGCGGGGATATTCCGCCTGAAAACCGCCTCGCTTGGAGGCTATTGGACGGTGTCCGGCGTCGTCGCCGGAGCAGGGAGCTGGATTTGGCCAGGATCGACTGGACATCGATGCTGAAGAGGACGCGCCGGCTCGCCGCCGCCGCGCCCGCCGCCGTGGCCGCCGTCGGCGTCGCCATGGCCGCCAGTTCGACGGTCCGTCCCGAGATCGATCGTCGGGCCGAAGTCGTCCGCCAGCTGACCGACGGCGACCTGACCAGCCGGGGCCTGGCCGCCATCACGGCGCGCATGACGCCGTCGCAGCTCGCCATCGCCATGCGCCACGACCCGAGCGTTCGCCGCGCCGCCCTCTACGGTCTCACGCCCGGCTGGGAGAGCCTGTCCCTCGGCGGCAAGCCGTCGCTGGATTTCGGCGCCTCCGGGCTCGAGGCCCAGAAGCTGAACGCCGACATGCCGGTCTCGGGCCTTCTGCGGCCGGCCCAGCCGTTCGCCTTCAAGCCGGCCACGGCCGAGGATCGCCGCCGCGCCGTCCGCTGCCTGACCCAGGCCATCTATTACGAGGCGGCGCTCGAGCCGACCGACGGCCAGGAGGCGGTGGCCCAGGTCATCCTCAACCGCGTCCGCGACCCCAACTACGCCAACTCCGTCTGCGGCGTGGTCTATGAGGGCGCCGAGCGCGTCACCGGCTGCCAGTTCAGCTTCACCTGCGACGGCTCGCTGGCCCAGGGTCCGGTCGCCTGGGCCTGGACCCGCGCCGCCCGCGTCGCCGAGCGCGCGCTGGCGGGCCATGTCGCCGCCAAGGTCGGCACGGCCACCCACTACCACGCCAACTACGTCCACCCGTGGTGGGCCCCGACGCTGAACAAGCTGACCCAGATCGGGGCGCACATCTTCTATCGCTGGAAGGGCGTCTACGGCGAGCCGGCGGCGTTCCGCCAGGCCTACTCCGGCCGCGAGCCCCTCATCGACGAGGCCCGCTTCGCCCGCCCGCGTCTGCAGATCGTCTCCGCCGCCGAGGCCGAAGCCGCCCTGGCCGAAGCCGCCGCCGAGGGCGAGACCGCCGCGCGCACGGTTGTCATCGACGGCCGGACCCGGGTCGTTGGCGTCGCCTCACTCGGCGGGCGGCAGCAGCCGACTGCCGAGCAGATCGCCGAGATCAATCAACGCCTGGCGGCCTTCGAAGCCCCCGCCAAGGCTCCGGTCCCCAGTCCGCCGCCGCCCGGCGTGACGGTCATGGACGTCGAGGAAGTGGGCCGCCCCGCGTCCTGAAGATCGAGCCAATGCAACGCTTTGGGGGCCTTGCGCATTGTGCTGTCCCCGAGTGCGACGCGCCGTCATTGAGGCTCCGTGACCCAATCCGACCCGAACGGCGACTCCTCCGTCGAGCGCCAGCTGGCCCAGACCGTCAAGGCTCTGGCCGAGAGCGAAGCCCGGTTCCGCGCCATCGCGGATTCCATGCCCCAGATGGTGTGGTCGACCCGCGCCGACGGCTTCCACGACTACTACAACGCCCGCTGGTACGAATTCACCGGCGTGCCCGCCGGCTCGACCGATGGCGAAGGCTGGAACGGCATGTTCCACCCCGAGGATCAGCCGCGGGCGTTCGCGCTCTGGCGCCGCTGCCTCGAGACCGGCGAGCCGTATGAGATCGAATACCGGCTGCGTCGCCACGACGGCGTCTACCGCTGGACCCTGGGCCGCGCCCGACCGATCCGCGACGGGTCGGGCGAGATCACCCGCTGGTTCGGCACCTG
>NZ_JAVHLH010000098.1:0-2290 GCF_031082345.1 Brevundimonas sp.
CCCGCCAGGCCCAGATCGACGGGCTGACGAAGTGGACCACCGGAATGCCGGCGCGGCGCAGCGGCAGCACGAAGCGGAACCAGCTGCCGGCGCCCGGCGTCGAGCGCGCCTCGATCTCGCCCCCCATCATCTCGACCAGGGAGCGGCAGATCGACAGGCCCAGTCCGGTGCCGCCGAAGCGGCGGGTGATGGTGCCGTCGGCCTGGTTGAAGCGCTCGAACAGCCGCGTGGCGTGCTCGGCGTTGAATCCCACCCCGGTGTCCTCGATGCTCAGCGCCAACCGGTGCGCATCCCCCCGGCCCTCCGGGTCGTCGGACCAGACCTCGACCCTGACCGAGACGGATCCTTCGGCGGTGAATTTGACCGCATTGGACAGCAGGTTGCCCAGCACCTGGCGGATGCGCGTGCTGTCGCCGAGAAACTGGCCCCGCGCCTCCGGCGAGCGCAGGACCCGGAATTCCAGTCCCTTGTCTTCGGCCCGGGCGCGCATCACCGCCAGAGGCTCCAGCGCCTCGTCGAGGTCGAACGGCCGTTGCTCGAGCGTCAGCTGACCGGCCTCGATCTTGGACACGTCGAGGATGTCGGAGACCAGTCGCTCCAGCGTGTGACCGGAACTGCGGATCAGGCTCACCATCTCCGTCTGGTCGCTCGTCAGGGGCGTCCGCGACAGGGCGTCGACGATGCCGATCACCCCGTTCAGGGGCGTGCGGATCTCGTGGCTCATATTGGCCAGGAAGTCCGACTTGGCCTGGTTGGCCGCCTCGGCCGCCGCCTTGGCGTCGCGCAGGTCCTGCTCGGCTCCCACCCGGTCGGTGACGTCGCGCGCCACGGCGTAGATGCGCCCGTCGAACTTCTGCGCGCGCCATTCCAGGGTGCGATAGCCGCCGTTCTTGTGGCGGTAGCGGTTGATCTGCCCCAGCACCGGATCGCCCGGCTTGCGGCTCTCGACCTCGACGACGCTGTCCAGCGTCGCGGCCAGATCGTCAGGATGGACCAGCGGCATCAGCAGGGCGCCGCGCATCTCTTCCGGCGAATAGCCCAGGGCGGATTCCCAGGAGCGGCTGACCTTGACTACCCGCCCGTCCAGTTCGCGGATCACCAGCAGGTCGAGGGAGACGTTGAAGAACGTCGCAAGCTCGGCGTCCGCAGGGCTCGCGGCGACATCATCCAGGTCATGAGAGGCCGCCGCCGCGCTGCAACTCATACTGGAAACCCACCTCCCGAATCGAAACAGCGCCTACTGCTACCCCTCACCGGTTAAGGCCGCATTGCCGCCTCAGTAGGCGAAGTCGCGATAGAGGCGGCTCAGGTCCCCCTGCCAGTCGCCGTGATACAGCTCCAGCAGCCGGTCGGCCGGGGTGATCCCACTGTCGGCGATGTCCTCAAGCTCGGACAGATAGCCGCGCTCATCGACCATGCCGCCCGAGAAGCGGGCGCGGTTCTTCAGCCCGTGCCGGGCGATGTCCACCAGATCGACCGCCACGTCGCGCACCGACCGTCCGGCCACCTCCGCCCGGAGACCCAGCCGGGTGACGTCGCGGCGCAGCCGCTCGTGGTCGGCGATGTCCCAGTCCTTGACCAGGTCCCAGGCCGCCGCCAGTGACGGCGCGTCGTACAGGACGCCCGCCCACAGCGCCGGCAGGGCGCAGATGCGGCTCCACGGCCCGCCGTCGGCGCCCCGCATCTCCAGATAGGCCTTCAGCCGCACCTCGGGGAACAGGGTGGTCAGGTGGTCGGCCCAGTCCTTCGCCGTCGCCCGGTCGCCGGGCAGGGCGTCCAGCTTGCCGTCCATGAAGGCCCGGAACGATTGGCCGGACAGGTCGACGTAACGCCCGTCGCGCTTGGCGAAATACATCGGCGTGTCCAGCGCATAGTCGGCGTAGCGCTCGAAGCCGAAACCGTCCTCGAACACGAAGTCCAGCATGCCGGTGCGGTCCGGATCGGTGTCGGTCCAGACATTGGCCCGCGCCGACAGGAAGCCGTTCGGCTTGCCTTCGGTGAACGGGCTGTTGGCGAACAGGGCGGTGGCGATCGGCTGCAGCGCCAGCGAGGTGCGGAATTTGGCCACCATGTCGGCCTCGCTGTCGAAGTCGAGATTGGCCTGGATGGTGCAGGTGCGCAGCATCATGTCGAGGCCCAGCGAGCCCTTCTTCGGCATGTAGGCGCGCATGATGTCGTAGCGGGCCTTGGGCATCACCGGGATGTCCTCGCGCCGCCACAGCGGGTCGAAGCCGGCTCCGAGGAAGCCGAGGTTCAGCTGGTCGGCGACCTGTTTGACCTCCATCAGATG
>NZ_JAVHLH010000098.1:2300-9255 GCF_031082345.1 Brevundimonas sp.
TTGGCCACCTGGCGAACGTCGGCGAGATGCTTGTTCGATTCGCGGCAGGTGTCGTGGATGTCCTTCAGCGGCGCGCCGGACAGCTCGAACTGGCCCCCGGGCTCGAGGCTGATCGAGGCGGTGAAGCCCTCGGCGTTCTCGCGCTCCAGGGCGATGACGAAACCGCCTTCGCGCACCTCGCGCCAGCCGAACCGGGTCAGGCCCTCCAGCATGGCCTTGATGCCGTTCGGCCCGTCATAGGCCGGACGCCGCAGCGTCGACATGTCGAAGCCGAATTTCTCGTGCTCGGCGCCGATGCGCCACTGATCCTTGGGTTTGGACCCCTTCGACATCGCGCCGATCAGGTCTTCGCGGGTGAGCGGTTCGGCGTCGGCCATGCGGTTCTTTCAGCCCCAGAGCCCGAAGGCTGTCGTGGCGGCTAGATGGGGCGGAACGTCGCGTTCCTCAAGGGTCGTCGCGATGGATCAGGCCGTGTTTCCTGCGGGCCGTGAACGGGGTCATGACGCTGACGAAGAAGGCGATCGACCATCCCAGCAGGATCGCCCCCGCCACGCCCTCGATCGCGCCCAGCAGCCGCCACTGCGGCGCCATCAGCGAATCGTCATAGCCGATCGAGCCATAGCTGATGCTGGAGAAATAGACCGCCTCGCGCATGTCGGGCACGGCGCCGATCGTTTTGTAGAGGGCGGCGTACATCCAGATCTCCGCCCCATGGAGGACGAACAGGCCGAGGACCACGACGATGGTCAGCAGCGCGTGCCGCCACAGCGGCCCCTCGACATAGGACCGGTTCGCCCGGATTTCGTACATTTCCAGGCCGCGCCCGAGGCTGAGCAGGCCGAAGCCGTGGATGCTGACGGCCAGCAGGGCCATCACCGTCGACAGGGCCAGTTCGTTGAACATGCCGCATCCTGCCCCGAAGCCGCCGGTCCCGCTAGCGGTCCCAGTCGCCGACCGCCGCCTGCCACAGGGTCAGGGCGGCGGTGGCGGCGGTGTCGGCCCGCAGGATGCGCGGCCCCAGCGAGACGGCGGTGGTGAAGGGCAGGACCCGCAGCCGCTCGCGCTCCTCCGGCGAGAACCCGCCCTCGGGGCCGATCAGCACGGCCCAGGGGTCTCCGCCGGCCTCCGCCAGCGCCCCCATCGCCGGCGCCCCGCCGGTCTCGTCGCAGAACATCAGCCGTCGCCCGGCCTCCCAGCCGTCCAGCAGCTCGGCCAGCTTCACCGGCTCGTCGATCATCGGCACGTCGAGCCGCCCGGTCTGTTCCGCCGCCTCGATGGCGATGGCGTCCAGCCGGTCCATCCGCACATGCTGGACCTGGGTCCGGTGGGTGACCACCAGCCGGATGCGCCGCACGCCCAGTTCGGTCGCCTTCTCGACGGCGAACTCCAGCGCGCTCTTCTTCACCACGCTGATCAGCAGTTCGACATCGGGACCGGTCGCCTGCGGCCGGACCTGTTGTTCGGCCCGCAGCACCACGCCCTTCTTCAGCACCTCGGTGATGACGCAGCGCCACTCGCCGTCGACGCCGTTGAAGACCAGCAGGGAGTCGCCGATCTTCAGCCGCATCACCTGGGTCAGATAGCGCGACTGGTCCAGCGTCGGCAGGACGGCGGCCTCGGGGGCGAGGGGGGCGGGGACGTGGAGGCGGATCATGGGGCCGTTCTTAGCTTGTCATCCCGGACGAGCGAAGCGAGATCCGGGACGTGCTGGGGTTGTATAATCTCGATCTCTCCCGGACGGCCCGTAGGGTCGAGCCGGGAGAAGGGCACGTGGCAAAGCGCTTCTATGTCTATTTGCTCGCGAGCGGCCCGTGCGGCTGGCTGTACGTTGGCGTCACCAACGACCTGATCCGACGGGTGGCGGAGCACAAGCAGGGTCTGATCCCCGGCTATACCGCCCAGCGCGGCATTGATCGCCTGGTCTGGTACGAGACCCACCAGTACATCGATCAGGCGATCCTCCGCGAGAAGGGGATCAAGCGCTGGCTAAGAACCTGGAAGTTCGCCCTGATCGAGGAAGGGAATCCGCACTGGGGCGATCTGTACGGAGAGTTGTGCGCGCGGGGTTCCTAGGCCCGGTTCGGCGAAGCCGACCGGGCCGGCGACGTACATCTTCCACCCGTCCCGGATCGCCGCTGCGCGGCGTCCGGGATGACAAGGATCCCAGCCTTCGCCCTAAAGCGTCCGCGCGATCAGCAGCTTCATGATCTCATTCGTCCCGCCGTAGATCCGCTGCACCCGGGCGTCCTTGTACAGCTGGGCGATCGGATATTCGTTCATGTAGCCGTAGCCGCCGTGCAGCTGCAGCATCTCGTCGATGACCTCGCCCTGGATGTCGGTGACCCAGTATTTGGCCATCGAGGCGGTGGCCGCGTCCAGTTTGCCCTGCAGATGCAGGCCCAGGCAGTGGTCGACGAAGACCTTGGCCACCGTCAGCTTGGTCTTCACCTCGGCCAGTTTGAACTGGGTGTTCTGGAAGTCGATGATCCGTTTCCCGAACGCCTTGCGGTCCTTGACGTAGGCCAGGGTCTCCTGAAGCCCGCGCTCGGCCGCCGCCACGCCCTGGACGGCGATGTTGAGCCGCTCCTGCGGCAGCTGCTGCATCAGCTGGATGAAGCCCTGGCCCTCGCCGCCGCCGATGATGTTCTCGCCCGGGACCTTCACGTCGTTGAAGAACAGCTCGGAGGTGTCGTTCCCCTCCATGCCGATCTTGTGCAGGTTCCGGCCGCGTTCGAAGCCCTCCGCGCCGTCGGTCTCGACCACGATCAAGCTGGTGCCCTTGGCGCCTTCCGACGGGTCGGTCTTGGCCACGACGATGATGAAATTGGCCAGCTGGCCGTTGGTGATGAAGGTCTTGGACCCGTTCACCACATACTGGTTCCCGGTCTTGATGGCGGTGGTCTTGACCCCCTGCAGATCGGACCCCGCGCCGGGCTCGGTCATGGCGATGGCGCCGACCAGTTCGCCCGACTGCAGCCGCGGCAGCCAGCGCGCCTTCTGCTCGGCGGTGCCGTAATGCCAGATGTAGGGCATGACGATCGCATTGTGCAGCGAGATGCCGAAGTGATCCGCCCCCTTCCAGCCCAGCTGGCGCATCAGCACCACCTCGTGCCGGTAGTCCCCGCCCATGCCGCCGTCGTCCTCGGGCATCGACAGACCCAGCAGGCCGGCCTCGCCCGACGCATTCCAAAGCTCGCGCGGCACGCTGGAGTTGGCCAGCCAAGACTGCACCGCCTCGGGCGAGGCGTGTTCGTCGATCCATTTGCCGACGGAGTCGGCGAAGAGGGTGATCTCCTCCTCCTGCATGAAGGCCGGTTCGGGGACGTTGAGGACGTTCATGGTGACACTCGCCTTCTCCCTCCCCGTCCCGGGGAGGGTGGTCGCGAAGCGACCGGGTGGGGACGGCTCAGGGAAGCGCGCCCGGCCCATGGGCGGCGCTCCCACCCTGTCGCCGCGTTGCGGCGACATCCCTCCCCGGGACGGGGAGGGAGAAAGTCACCTACGGCCGGCTCGCCATGCCCAGCTTGATCGGGGTGGCGTCGTCGGCGGCGCCGCCGCGCTTGACGCCCCACAGCAGGATGATCGGCGCGGCCACATAGATCGACGAATAGGTGCCGATGATGATGCCGGCCATCAGGGCGATCGAGAAGCCGAACAGCGCCTCGCCGCCGAACACCGCCAGCGCCGCCAGCACCATGATCGCCGTGACCCCGGTGATGATGGTCCGCGAGAGGGTCTCGTTGATCGACAGGTCGATCACCTCGCGCAGAGGCATCTGCTTGTATTTGCGCAGGTTCTCGCGAAGGCGGTCGAACACCACGACGGTGTCGTTCATCGAATAGCCGATGACGGTCAGGATGGCGGCGACCATGTTGAGGCTGAACTCGAGCCGCATCACCACGATCAGCCCGAACACCAGGATCACGTCGTGGACCAGGCCGGCGATCGCGCCGAAGCCGAACTGCGGCTCGAAGCGGAACCAGATGTAGGCGAACATCAGCACCACGGCCATTCCGAGCGCCAGCATGCCCGAGGTGAACAGCTCGGTGGAGACCTTCGACCCCACCACGGCCACGTCCGAATAGGTCACCTCGCCGACCGCGCCGGTGATGGCGGCCTCGACCTGCCGCACGACCTGGGTCTGGTCCCGCCCCTCGGGTATCTGGAACCGGACGATGGCCGTCGAGCCGTCGTTCACGTCGGTTCCGCGCCGGGCGATGCCCTGCACCCCGACGTCGCCGAGACCGAGGTCTCCCACCGCCGCGCGCAGTTCATCCAGCGCCACGACCTGCCCGGCCGGCTTGGACACCTCCATCGAGGCCCCGCCGCGGAAGTCGATGCCCATGTTCAGGCCGGGATAGAAGCACCCGACGATCGAGGCGATCACCAGCACCGCCGAGAGGACTCCGAACGCCTTGGAGAATTTGACGAACTGCAGGTTCGTGCGAACCGGCAGCAGTTTGATGAAGGGCCATCCACGCATCGCCATCACTCCGCGATCGGCAGTTTTTTGGGCTTGGCGACCTTCAGCCACCACGCCAGGGCGACCTGTGCGACCAGCACGGCCGACAGCATCGAGGTGAAGACGCCGATGGTCAGCGTCCAGGCGAAGCCGCGCACCGGGCCGGCCCCGAAGATGAACATGATCAGCGCCGCGACCAGGGTCGTCAGGTTGGCGTCGATGATGGTGCCCATGGCCTTGTTGAAGCCGGCGTCCAGCGAGGCGATGACGGACCGTCCAGCCCTCGCCTCGTCACGCATCCGCTCGTAGATCAGCACATTGGCGTCCACGGCCACGGCGAAGGTCAGCACCAGGCCGGCGATGCCGGGCAGGGTCAGGGCCGCGCCGGTCATCGACATGGCGGCGATGATCAGCAGGCCGTTCAGCAGCAGGCCGATGATCGAGATGCCGCCGAACAGGAAGCCGTAGGACAGCAGCATGAAGACGAGGATGATGATGAAGCCGATGGCGGTCGACAGGGCGCCCGCGGCCACAGCGTCGGCGCCCAGCTCGGCGGTCACCGTTCGGCGTTCCTCGACCTTCAGCGGCGCCGGCAGCGCGCCGCCGTTGAGCAGGTTGACCATCTCGGCGGCTTCCTGGATCGAGAAGCTGCCCTCGATGATGCCGGAACCGCCGGTGATGGCGCTGTTGATCCGCGGGGCCGAGATGACCACCCCGTCCAGGATGATGGCGAAGGGCTTGCCGATGTTGGCCGCGGTCGCCTCGCCGAAGCGGCGGGCCCCGGCGCCGTCGAAGCGGAAGCCGATGGCGGTCTGGTTGTTCTGGTCCGTCGTGACCTCGGCCCGGGTCAGGTTCTCGCCCGAGACCAGCACCCGCTTCTTGACCAGATAGGGCATGCCGGTCGCGTCCGGGACGACCTCGGAGTCCGGCGGCGGGAAGCCGGCCAGGGCCTCCTCGATGGAATTCTCGATGTCGACCATCTGGAAGGTCAGCTGCGCCGTCTGGCCGATGATCCGCTCCAGCGCGGCCGGATCGCTCTCGCCCGGCGCCTGGATGACGATCCGGTCGGCGCCCTGGCGGGTGATCGAGGGTTCGCGGGTGCCGAGGCTGTCGATCCGGCGGCGCACCACCTCGATCGACTGGCTGACGGCGTCGGACGCCATCGAATCCATCGCCGCCTGGGTGTAGGCGTAGCGAATGCGGTCCTCGCCCTGGCGCTGCACCGTCCGGTCGGCGATCGTGCCGGCGCCGGTGATCAGCGTCCGCATCACCTCCAGCGACTGGTCCATCGTCGCCGGCTCGGCCAGCGTCACCACCACGCCCGCGCCGTCCCGCACGACGCCGGAGATGTCGATCCCCGCCTCGCCCAGCACCGTCCGCGCGTCCTCGCCGAGGTTGTTCAGCCGGGCCTCGCGCATCGCCGGCACATCGACTTCCAGCAGCAGGTAGGACCCGCCCTGCAGGTCGAGCCCGAGGTTCACGCCGCTCTTGGGCAGCCAGCCCGGCAGCGCCGTCTTCTGCTCGGCCGTCAGCAGGTTCGGGTAGGCGAACAGCAACCCGAAGGCGAAGGACAGGGCGAGAAGGATGACCTTCCAGCGCGACAGATGGATCATGCGGGCTTCCCCGACCTTTCAGAGCGGCGAGATCAGGCCTTGGTGACTTGCTTGGTGTCGTTGGCGGCCACGCCGGTGCGGTCGCGCACCTGGGTGATCATCGCCTTGACCACGCGGACGTTGACGCCCTGGGCGACCTCGACCATGGCCTCTTCGTTCTCGACCCGGGTGACCTTGCCGATCATGCCGTTGGACAGCACCACCGTGTCGTTGCGCTTCAGCGCCGAGATCATCTCGCGGTGGGCCTTGGCCTGCTTCATCTGCGGGCGGACGAGCAGCAGATAGCCCATCACGCCGATCAGGATGATCGGGGCGAACTGGATCAACATGGCCATCAGGCCGCCGTCAGTCGTGGTCATCGATGAATCTCTGGCAACGGGCCCCGCGGCGCCCTTGAAAATGAGGCGCGGAACCTAGGGCGCGCCGCCTCACATTGCAACGCGGCGCTTGGCTGGAACCCGTCGTTTGCGTCAGCGCGGCAACACGCTCAGCGGGTCGATCGCCGTCGGCTCGTCGCCGCGCATGCGCCAGGTCTCGAAATGGATCGAGGGCCGTCCGTCGCCGGCGGTCGTTCCGACCGTCCCGATCACCTGCCCGGCCTGCACGTCGTCGCCGTCGCGCACAGTGGCCGTTCCGAGATGGCCGTAGACCGAGCGCCAGCCTTCGCGGTGCACGATCAGCACCGTCAGCCCCTGCCCCGCCAGGTCGTCGCCGACATAGCCGACCCGGCCCGCCGCCGAGGCCCGGACCTCGGTCCCCTCGGCCGCGCCGATGTTGATGCCGTTGTTGCGCTCGCCCATGCCCACCGGTCCGAAGCGGCGCAGGATGTCGCCCCGCACCGGCCAGTCCAGCGTCCCGGCGGCCGCGGGCTCGCCGACCG
>NZ_JAVHLH010000099.1 GCF_031082345.1 Brevundimonas sp.
GGCCGAGCTGATCGGCGCCGATCCGACGGCGATCGTGTTCTCGTCGGGCGGCACGGAATCGAACGCCCAGGCGATCCAGAGCGCGCTGGCGGCGGGCTGCGAGCGGCTGATCGTCGGCGCGACCGAGCATCCGTGCGTGGCCGAGGCGGCCAATGTCAGCGGCCGGCCGGTCGAGATCCTGCCGGTCGACGCGAACGGGGTGGTCGACCTGGCGTGGCTGGCCGAGGCGCTGGCGCGGCCGGGCCGGGCGGTGGTCGCCATCCACCATGCCAACAATGAGAGCGGCGTGATCCAGCCGATCGAGGCGGCCGCGAAGCTGGTGCGCGAGGCCGGCGGCTGGCTGCACGTCGACGCCATCCAGACGGCGGGCAAGATCGCGGTCGACATGCGCACGCTGGACGCGGACACCCTGACCCTGTCGGCGCACAAGCTCGGCGGGCCCCAGGGCGTCGGCGCACTGGTGTCGAAGGAAGGTGTTCCGGTCATCCGCACCCTGCACGGGGCGGGGCAGGAGCGGGGGCTGCGCGCCGGCACCGAGAACGTGCCGGGCATCGCCGGCTTCGGCGCGGCGGCCGAATGCGCCGTGCGCGACCTGCCTCTGGCGGCGGAACACAAGGGGTGGCGGGATGCGGCCGAGGCGAAGGTGGCGGCCGTCGGCGCGACCATCATCGGCGGGGCGGCGGAGCGCCTGCCCAACACCCTGTTCATGGCCGTCGAGGGCTGGGACAGCCCGCAGCAGCTGATCACCCTCGACCTGGTCGGCGTGATGGTGTCGGCGGGCTCGGCCTGTTCGTCGGGCAAGACCAAGCCCTCGAAGACGATCTCGGCCATGGGGCTGGACCATCTGGCGACCGGCGGGGTCCGGGTCTCGGGCGGTTGGGGCACGGTCGAAGGCGACTGGGACCGGTTCGCCGGGGCCTGGGTCGCCGCCTGGGAAAAATATCGCGCGCGCCACTCGGACCGCGTGAAGGAAGTCGCCTGATGGCCGCCGTCAAGGAAACCATCGACGCGGTCGCCGCCCTCGAGAAATACGAGCACGGCTTCACCTCGGATATCGACACCGAATACGCCCCACGCGGGCTGAACGCCGACATCGTCCGCTTCATCAGCGAGAAGAAGGGCGAGCCCGAGTGGATGCTGGAATGGCGTCTGGCCGCCTATGAGCGCTGGCAGGCGATGGAGGAGCCGACCTGGTCGTCGGTGAAATACACGCCGGTCGATTACCAGCAGCTGTTCTACTACGCCGCGCCGAAGAAGAAGGAGGGGCCCAAGAGCCTCGACGAGGTCGATCCGGACCTGCTGGCCGTCTACGCCAAGCTGGGCATCCCGCTGAAGGAGCAGGAGGTGCTGGCCGGGGTCGAGGGCGCGCCGCGCTACGCCGTGGACGCGGTGTTCGACAGCGTCAGCGTGGTCACCACCTTCAAGGCCGAGCTGGCCAAGGTTGGGGTGATTTTCATGCCGATTTCCGAGGCCTTGCGCGAACATCCTGAGCTGGTGCGCAAATATCTGGGCTCGGTGGTGCCGGTCTCGGACAACTATTTCGCGGCCCTGAACAGCGCGGTGTTTTCCGACGGGTCGTTCGTCTACATCCCGCCGGGCGTGCGCTGCCCGATGGAGCTGTCGACCTATTTCCGCATCAACGCCAGCCAGACCGGCCAGTTCGAACGCACCCTGATCATCGCCGACAAGGGCAGCTACTGCTCCTATCTGGAGGGCTGCACCGCCCCGATGCGCGACGAAAACCAGCTGCATGCGGCGGTGGTCGAGCTGGTGGCGCTGGACGACGCCGAGATCAAATATTCGACGGTCCAGAACTGGTACCCCGGCGACGCCGAGGGCAAGGGCGGCATCTACAACTTCGTCACCAAGCGCGCCGACTGCCGCGGCGACCGGTCGAAGGTCAGCTGGACCCAGGTCGAGACAGGGTCGGCGGTGACGTGGAAATATCCGTCCTGCATCCTCAAGGGCGAGGAGAGCTCGGGCGAATTCTATTCGATCGCCATCACCAACGGACGTCAGCAGGCCGACACCGGCACCAAGATGATCCACCTGGGCAAGAATTCGAAGAGCCGGATCATCGCCAAGGCGGTGTCGGCGGGCCGGTCGGACTCGACCTATCGCGGCCTGGTGTCGGTGCATCCCAAGGCGACCGGGGTGCGCAATTTCACCCAGTGCGACAGCCTGCTGATCGGCGGCGACTGCGGCTCGCACACCGTGCCCTATATCGAGGCCCGCAACGGCTCGGCCCAGCTGGAGCACGAGGCGACGACCACGCGCCTGTCCGACGACCAGCTGTTCTACGCCCAGCAGCGCGGCCTGTCGCAGGAGGAGGCGGTGGCCCTGCTGGTCAACGGCTTCGTCCGCGACGTGATGCAGAAACTGCCGATGGAGTTCGCCGTCGAGGCGCAGAAGCTGGTGGCGATCAGTCTGGAAGGGAGCGTGGGGTGAGGGAGGCTTCGCATCCGCGCCATCCGCCCTTCGCGCTCGTCTTGGTGGGAAGTTATGTGCTGGCTGCTGCCTCCGCGGCCGTAACGGCAATCACCTGGATCGAAGGCTTCCTGTGGGTGGGCGGGGTGCTTTGTGTCGCGTGGCTCGCCTTGGTCGGATGGGCCTTTTCGGAGTTTCGGGCACGCGCCGCGTGGGCCTTGCTCGGACTCATCATCCTGAACCCGCTGACGATCATCTACGCTGGTCTGCACTACACCTGCGCCGTCAATTTCGCCTGTCTTTGAAGCAAGTTCTGAAAATGCTCTCCATCTCCAACCTCCACGTCTCCGTCGGCGACAAGCCGATCCTCAAGGGCCTGACGCTCGACGTTCCGGCGGGCGAGGTGCACGCCATCATGGGGCCGAACGGGGCCGGCAAGTCGACGCTGGGCTACGCCCTGTCCGGGCGGCCCGGCTATGAGGCGACCGACGGGTCCGTGTCGTGGAAGGGCGAGGACCTGCTGGCGCTGGAGCCCGCCGAGCGGGCGGCGAAGGGCGTCTTCCTGTCGTTCCAGTATCCGATCGAGATTCCCGGCGTCCCGGCCCTGACCTTCGTGCGCACGGCGCTGAACGCCCAGAGGCGCGCGCGCGGCGAGGAGGAGGTCTCGGCCCCCGCCTTCCTGAAGATGGTCCGCGAGGCGGCGACGACGCTGAAGATGGATTTCGACATGCTCAAGCGGCCGCTCAACGTCGGCTTCTCGGGCGGCGAGAAAAAGCGGATGGAGATCCTGCAGATGGCCCTGCTGGAGCCGTCGCTGCTGATCCTCGACGAGACGGATTCGGGCCTCGACATCGACGCCCTGCGCATCGTGGCGGACGGGGTCAATGCGATGCGCAGCCCCGAGCGGGCCATGCTGGTCATCACCCACTATCAGCGCCTGCTGGACCACATCAAACCGGACCGGGTGCATGTGCTGGTGGCCGGTCAGATCGTGGCGTCCGGCGGACCCGAACTGGCGCACCAGCTGGAGGCGGAAGGGTACGATCAGTATCTTCCGGCGATGGCGTGAGCGCGCTTCCCGTCATCGATCTGAAGGACGCGTCCAGCTTCCCCTCGCGGCGCGTCGAGGCGTGGAAATACAGCGACCTGCGGAAATATCTGCGCGAGGCGCCCGCGCCGTCGCCGTCGGCGGCGATCTCGATCACCGGGGGCGGCCCGTTCGAGGCGCTGGGCGGCGAGGCCATGGTGTTCGTCAATGGTCGCGCCGTGGGGGCGAGCGCCTTCATGGGCTCGGGCCGGCAGACCGTGCGGCTGCGCTTCCTCTCTAGGGCGACGGACACGGGACACGCGGCGACCGCCCGCATCTCGGCGCGGGCCGGGGCGAAGCTGCTGATCCTCGAGACGCATGAGGGCCGGGGCTCGGCCTATGTGGCGCACAACCGGCTGGAGCTGGACGTGGCGCGCGACGCCGAGGTCACCCGCATCGTCCTGACCGACGAGCCGGAGGATGCGATCTCGATCACCCAGGCCGAGGTGCGGGTCGAGGCCGGCGGCCGCTATCGCCAGACCATCGCCACGACGGGCGCGAAGCTGCAACGGCTGGAGACCGAGGTGCGGCATCCGGGGCAGGGCGCCGATGTTCGCGTCGACGGGCTCTATGTCCTGTCGGATGCGCGGCAGGCGGACCTGACTTCGGTGGTCGACCACGTCGGCGCCGACGGCGCGACCTCCCAGCTGACCAAGGGCGTCGTCCGCGACACCGCCCGCGGCGTCTTCCAGGGCAAGATCATCGTCGAGCGCGGGGCCGACGGCACGGATGCCCGCATGGGCCACCACGCCCTGATCCTGGGCGAACGGGCCGAGGTCGACGCCAAGCCGGAGCTGGTCATCTACGCCGACGACGTGCAGTGCGCCCACGGGAACACGATCGGCAATCTGGACCCGGCGGCGCTGTTCTATCTGCAGCAGCGCGGGATTCCGTTAAACGAGGCGCGGGCCGTGCTGACCGAGGCGTTTCTGGTCGAGGTCGTCGACCGGATCGAGGACGAGGGCGCGCGGGAGGTGGTGCGGGAATGGCTGACGGCTCGCCTGTGACCCGCTTTGACGCGCAGGCCGCGCGGGCCCAGTTCCCGATCCTGTCCCGACAGGTGAACGGCAAGCCGCTGGTCTATCTCGACTCGGCCGCCTCGGCGCAGAAGCCGCGGGCGGTGATCGACGCCATGGTGCGGTCGATGGAGGGCAGCTACGCCAACGTCCATCGCGGCCTGCATACCCTGGCCAATGAGACGACCGAGGCCTTCGAGACGGCGCGCGAGAGCGTGGCGCGGTTCCTCAACGCCGAAACGCCCGACAACATCGTCTGGACCAAGGGCGGGACCGAGGCGATCAATCTGGTGGCGGCCGGAATCGGCCAGTCCATCCAGCCCGGCGACGAGATCATCGTCAGCGAGATGGAGCATCACTCCAACATCGTGCCCTGGCACCTGCTGCGCGAGCGGCGCGGGGCGGTGCTGAAGTGGATTCCGGTGCTGGACGACGGGTCGCTGGACATGGCGGCCTACGCCGACCTGCTGGGACCGAAGACGAAGGTCGTCGCCGTCACCCACATGTCCAATGTGCTGGGCACGGTGAATCCGGTCGCGGAGATCACCCGGCTGGCCCAGGCCGCCGGAGCGCGGGTGCTGATCGACGGCTGCCAGGGGGCGGTGCACGCGGTCCCCGACGTGCAGGCCATCGGCTGCGACTTCTACGTCTTCACCGGCCACAAGCTGTACGGACCGTCGGGCATCGGCGCCCTGTACGGCACGGCGGAGGCGCTGGAGGCGCTGCCGCCGTATCAGGGCGGCGGCGAGATGATCGAGACCGTGACCCGGGACGAGGTCCGGTATGCGAAGCCCCCGCACCGGTTCGAGGCCGGAACGCCGCCGATCGTCGAGGCCATCGGCTTGGGCGCGGCCATCGAGTGGCTGTCGCAGTTCGACCGCGACGCCGTCGCCGCCCACGAGCGCGCCCTCTACGACCATGCCCGCGCGCGGCTGGACGGCGTCAACTGGCTGCGGGTGATCGGCGAGGCGGACGGGAAGGGGGCGATCCTGACCTTCACCGTCGACGGCGCCCACGCCCACGACATCGCCCAGGTGATGGATCGCTATGGCGTCGCCGTGCGCGCCGGCCTGCACTGCGCCGAGCCGCTGGCCGCGCGGTTCGGCCTGACCTCGAGCGCGCGCGCCTCCTTCGCCCTATATAACACCACAGAGGACGCCGACGCCTTCGTCGACGCCCTCATCAAGGCCCGTGAGTTCTTCGCATGACCACTGAAACCGCCCGCATCACCGACAGCCCCGCCTTCGCGGAGGCGTGGGACGCGCCTCAGAACGGGGCGCTGTCGCAGGCGGAGATCGACCGTCTGACCGACGACATCATCACGGCGCTGAAGTCGGTGTACGATCCCGAGATCCCGGTCGACATCTATGAGCTGGGGCTGATCTACAAGGTCGACCTGTCGGACGACCGCGACGTGGCCATCGAGATGACGCTGACCGCGCCCGGCTGTCCGGTGGCGGGCGAGATGCCCGGCTGGGTCGAGGACGCGGTGAAGAAGGTTCCCGGCGTGCGCTCGGCGCGCGCCGAACTGACCTTCGATCCGCCGTGGGACGCGTCGAAGATGAGCGACGAGGCCAAGCTGGCCCTGAACATGTTCTGAGGACGTGATGACCGAGCTTCAGACTACGACCCGCCAACGCCGGCCCCGCCCCAAGGCGGTGTCGCTGACCGACGCCGCCGCCGCGCGCGTGCGCGAGATCATGGCCAAGGCGGACACGCCCGCCGTGGGCATCCGCGTCGGGGTCAAGAACGGCGGTTGCGCCGGGCAGGAGTACACCTTCGCCTATGCCGAGACGATCGAGCCGCTGGACGAGGTGGTCGAGGACAAGGGCGTCACCATTCTGATCGACCCCAAGGCGGTGCTGTTCCTGATCGGCTCGGAGATCGACTACGAGACCACGAAGCTGGCGTCGAAATTCGTGTTCCGGAATCCGAACCAGACCGACGCCTGCGGCTGCGGCGAGAGCGTCACCATCGTGCCGGCGCTCGGCGACGCGAACTGACGTGGCCTATGACCCGGAGTTCGGCGCCTGGGTCCGCGAGCATTTCGCCGGCCTCGGCCCGATCGAGATCAAGCCGATGTTCGGCGCGGCCAGCGTCTATGCCGACGGCCTGATCTTCGCCCTGCTGGACGACGGTGTGATCTGGATGAAGGCCGACGAGCACAACCGCGCGGCGCTGGAGGCCACGGGCGCCCGCCAGATCACCTATGCGTCGAAGGACGGCAAGGTCATGGCCATGCCCTACTGGAGCCTGCCGGACAGCGCCGTGGACGACCCCGACGAGGCGGTCGAGTGGGCCCGACAGTCGCTGGAGGCCGCGCGGCGCAAGGCGGCGCTCAAGAAGCCGCGGAAGCGCTAGGCCGGGCCTCCGGTCGCCGGGCTTCGTCGGGGGTCGGAACCTGCACCGCCGGCGTGACCGCTCCACCCGTGGCCTCGGCGACGAGTTCGGCGGTCTTGCCTTCCACCGCCGCCTCGAGGCGGGCGAGGAATTCATCCTTGGGCAGGCCGGTGGGGATGGGGTCGAGAAACTCCAGCGTGGCGACGCCCGGATGCTTTTCGAACGCCTCCTGCGGCCAGAACAGGCCGAGGTTGGTGGCCAGGGGCACCACTGGCATGTCGAAGTCGCGATACATGTGCCAGACGCCGGAGCGGTAGCGGAATTTCTCGCCCACCTTCGCCAGGTTGCCTTCGGGATAGATCAGGATCTTGCGGCCGGCGGCATGGGCGTCGGCGGCGCGCTGCTGCAGCGCCTCGCGCGCTTCGCGTCCGCCGCAGTTGTTGACCACGATGGCTCCGAGCTTGCGCAGCACCGTGCCGAGCAGGGGGAATTTCTCCAGGTGATCGCCGGTGACGAAGGCGAGGTCGTCGAACTGGTCGTAGGTGGCGAAGCCGTCGCCCCAGCTCTGGTGTTTGGAGGCGATGATGAAGGCGCCGGTCGGCAGCCGCTCCTTGCCGCGGGCTTCGATCCGGATGCCGGCGAAGAGGCGCATCGCCTGCACCATCCGCTTCACATAGCGGCGGATGATCCAGCTGGTGGCGCCGCGTCCGGGTGCCAGGGCCGCGAAGGCCGCCGCCGAGGCGTAGAGGATCGACAGGAGCCAGTAGGCGAGGTTGAAGGCCAAGCTTCGCATCGGGCGACTATGGGGCGAATCGGTCCCGGGTCTAGGCCACGTTGTCCAGCCAGTCGGCGCAGGTCACGCGGTTCCGGCCGGAGCGCTTGGAGGCGTAGAGGGCGGCGTCGGCGCGCCCGAGCAGGCTGGTCGAGGTCTCGCCGCCGCGCCAGTGGGCGAAGCCGATCGAGACGGTGACGGCGCCGAGGTCGTCATTGGTCGAGCGTCGGCGCAGGGAGCGGGAGCCGATCTCCTTGCGCACGCTTTCCAGGACCGCCTCCACCTCCGGCAGGGATTCGTCGGGGAAGATCATGGCGAACTCCTCGCCGCCATAACGGGCCGCGACCCGCGTCGGACCGGCCGCCTTGGCCAGGACGCTGGCCACATAGCGCAGCACCTGGTCGCCGGTCTGGTGGCCCCAGGTGTCGTTGAAGCGTTTGAAGTGGTCGATATCGAGCACCGCCAGCGACAGGCGCCCGCCCTTCGTCAGGGCGGTTTCGCAGGCGCTGTCCAACTGTTCGTCGAAGGCCTTGCGGTTGGCCAGGTTGGTCAGGGCGTCGGTCATCGAGTCGCGGCGCACCTGCTCCAGGTGCTCGCTGAGCCGGGCGATCTCGCGCGTCGAGAGCTCCAGCTTCTTCTCCAGCGTCTCGTTGTCCTGCTGGATCCTGTGCGTGGCGGTCGACAGGGTGGAGACGATGGCCCGCAGCTGGGGCGCGCCATCCGCGGCGTCCAGACTGCCGGCGGCGCCCTCGAGGGTGCGGCCATAGTCCGACTGGGCCTTGTGGGCCCGGGAGATGGCTTCGGTCACGCTGGACAGTTCGCGGTCCAGCACCTGCCCCGCGTCGCGGATCTGCTCGGTCAGCCGACCGCGCGGCAGGTACTCGGCGGCCAGCACCTCGGCCACCTCTTCGGTGAAGGGCTCGGCGGCCTTCAGCATACGCTGTATCTCGCGTCCGAGCGGTCCCTCCGGTTCGCCGAGATACTGCAGCCAGAGCTCGAAATTCAGCGGGGTCGGCCAGACCGACGCGGCCTCCATCGCTTCGACGGCCCGACGCGCCAGGGAATAGGCTTCGGGTCCGCGCAGCGTGGTTTCAACCGCTTCAGTCATCGATGTCCTCTGGCGGATCGCCTTGAGACGGCGACCTCATGCCGGGACGCTAGGCCGGGGTTCCGTAACGCCGGGTTAAACCGGAGCCTCCTCGGCATCGATTCAGGACGGCCTAGCCCTTGATGGACACGGCGCGACGCAGGAAGGCCGGGACTTCCGCCTCGCCGAACGGCCGGCCGTTGCTGCGCTGGGTCTCCTCGGCCGGGCGTGCGCCGCGGCGATCGGACTGACGCAGGTGGGCCTCCTGTGTCGGCCGGTCCTGGGACACGGGTTCGGCGGCGGCGACGGGGGCCACGACGGGCGTTGCGGCGACCTCGACCGGAGTATCCACCGCGGTCCGGGCGGACTTGCCGCCGCGCCGGCTGCGGGTCCGGCGGGCCGGGGCCGTCCCGGCCTCGACCACAGCCGCTTCCTCGGGAGCGGGC
>NZ_JAVHLH010000009.1 GCF_031082345.1 Brevundimonas sp.
CGGCCTTTTCGGACAGGCCGGCGTTGAACATCCGCTGGCGGGCGAAATCGTACTGTTCCCGCGAGATGGTGATGCCGGTGACCCGGGCCCCGACCTCCTTCGCCGCGAATTCGGCGAACCCGCCCCAGCCGCAGCCGATCTCGAGCACCGACTGGCCGTGCTGAAGGTCCATGGTGCGGGCGAGGGCGGCGTATTTCTCGCGCTGGGCGGCCTCGAGCGCCATGCCGGCGCGGGTGAAGCGCGCCGAGGAATAGGTCATCGAGGGGTCGAGCCAGGCGGCGTAGAAGGCGTTGCCGATGTCGTAGTGGGCGTGAATGTTCTTGCGCGAGCCCGAGCGGCTGTTGCGGTTCATCCGGTGCGTCAGCCAGTGGACGGCCTTCATGACCGGATTGCCGACCATTAGGCGGCGGATGTAGGCGCTGTTGCGCGCCAAGGCCTCAATCAGGGTGGCGAGATGCGGCGTTTCCCACTCGCCGGCCATATAGCCCTCGGCGAAGCCGATATCGCCGGACGCCAGGACGCGGCCGGCGAAGCGGTAGTCGCGGATGTCGAGGGTGGCGGAAGGGCCATCCTGACTGCCTTCCAGCAGGTGGCAGGCGCCGCCCGGGAGGCGCACGGTCAGGCGCCCGACGGTCCAGTTCGAGGCCAGCAGGCGCAACAGCAGGCCGAACCCGCGCGGCGTGCGGGAGGCGGCCTCGTGGCGCTCGGCGGTGACCGACGTCATGCGGTCAAGGTGGGGTCGGACGGGGCGGCTCGTCAATCCCCGCTCTCCGGGCCGGTCTCGGCGAGCGAACGGAGCGCCTCCAGGGCCCGGGCGCGGGCCGCGGCGTGGTCGACGACCGGCTCGGGATAGTGGCGGCCAAGGCGAATTCCCGCGTCCCGCAGAACCTCCGCCGGGGCGGTCCACGGGGCGTGAAGCCAGCGGTCGGGCAGGCGCGTCAGCTCGGGGACCCAGCGGCGGACATAGCGGCCGTCGGGGTCGAACTTCTGACCCTGGCTGACCGGATTGAAGATGCGGAACCAGGGCGAGGCGTCGGCCCCGGAGCCGGCCACCCACTGCCAGTTCTGGACGTTGCTGGCCAGGTCGGCGTCGACCAGGGTGTCCCAGAACCAGGCCTCGCCGACGCGCCAGTCGATCAGCAGATCCTTGACCAGGAAGGAGGCGACGATCATGCGCACGCGGTTGTGCATCCAGCCTGTGGCCGAGAGCTCGCGCATGCCGGCGTCGACGATCGGATAGCCGGTGCGGCCGCGCTTCCAGGTCTCGAGACCGGCGGGGTCCTCACGCCACGGCATGCGGTCGTACTCGGGCCGGAAGGCCGTATCGGTCATCTGCGGGAAATGGTGCAGCAGCTGGGCCGAGAAATCGCGCCAGCCCAGTTCCGCGACGAACTTCTCCGCCTCGGCCGGGGGGATCCGGCCGTCGGCCGCCGCGCGCCGCGCCGCCTCCGCCGCCCGCCACGGATGGATCTCGCCCCAGTGCAGGTGGGGCGACAGGCGGCTGACCGCCGGCTCGGCCGGATGGTCGCGGCCCCGGGCGTAGGTCTTCAGCCCGCGCTCGACGAAGGTCGCCAGGGCGGTCGCTGCTCCGGCCTCGCCAGGCGTCCAGTCGAACCCGCCGGCCCAGTCGGGCGCCGTCGGGCGCAGGGCCCAGTCGTCGAGGGCGTCGCTCGCCAGTCCGGCAACAGCCTCGATCGCGGCGGGGGCGGGCCGGGGCGACGGCGGCGTCGCGGTCTCCAGCAGAGCCTTCAGGAAGGGGGTGAAGACCCGGTAGGGCCCGCCCGAGCCCGTCCGCACCGCGCCGGGGCGGGCCAGCAGGGACCCGTTGCAGCCGTGGCACTCGACTCCGTCGGCCTTCAGGGCGTGGGCGATGTCGGCGTCATGGGAGAAGGCGTCCGGCTCGAAGCGGCGGTTCATGAACACCGCATCGGCCCCGGTCTCATCGATCAGGCGGCCCAGTTCGGCCTCCGAATCGCCTCGGCGCAGGATCAGACGCGCGCCCCGTTCGGCCAGGGCGCCGTCGAGGGCCCGGAGCGAGCCGTCCAGCCACCAGCGCGAAGCCGCGCCGATGGCACGGACGGCCGGGCCGTCATCGAGAATGTAGACGGGCACGATCGGCCGGCCGGTCCGGATCGCCTTGTCGAGGGCCGGATTATCGGCGAGGCGAAGGTCCTGGCGGAACCACAGGATCACGGGCGTCGGTCTGGTGGTCATGCGGTCAGGCTCCGTGATAGCTTGCGGACCACGCTGTCTCACGCCACCTGATCGCCGCATAGGTGCGGCAAGGGCCGCGCGTCGCCAAGCCGCAATTCCGGGAATTCCGCCGTGTCCAAACCCAACGCCATCATCGACATCAAGGACGGGCTGAAGCGCCCCGTCAGCATCGGCGGCGGCCAGCGCATCGTCTTCATCGCCGGGCCGTGCCAGCTGGAGAGCCGGCAGCATGCGCTGGAAATGGCTCACGCCCTGAAGGAGATCGGCGAGCGGCTGAACGTCGGCGTCATCTACAAGACCAGTTTCGACAAGGCCAACCGCACCTCGGCCACCGCCGCGCGCGGCTTCGGTCTGGAGGGGTCGCTGCCGATCTTCGCCGAGATCCGCGAGGTCACGGGCCTGCCGGTGCTGACCGACGTCCACACCGAGGAGCACTGCCGCATCGCCGCCGAGGCCGTGGACGTGCTGCAGATCCCGGCCTTCCTGTCGCGCCAGACCGACCTGCTGCTGGCCGCCGCCGCGACGGGCAAGGTCATCAACGTCAAGAAGGGCCAGTTTCTCGCCCCCTGGGACATGAAGAACGTCATCGCCAAGGTGGTCGGGGCCGGCAATCCGAACGTCATGGCCTGCGAGCGCGGGGCCAGCTTCGGCTACAACACCTTGGTGTCTGACATGCGGGCGCTGCCGATCCTGCGCGAGATCGGCTGTCCCGTGGTGTTCGACGCCACCCATTCGGTGCAGCAGCCGGGCGGGCAGGGGACGTCCTCGGGCGGCCAGCGCGAGTTCGTGCCGGTGCTGGCGCGCGCCGCCGTGGCCGTGGGCGTGGACGCGGTGTTCATGGAGACGCACCAGGACCCCGACAATGCGCCGTCGGACGGTCCGAACATGGTGCCGCTGGACCAGTTCGAGGCGCTCGCGGCCGACCTGATCGCCTATGACGACCTGACCAAGGCGCGGATGGCGAAAGCCGCCTGAATCCGATAGGCCAAGGGGATGGCTGAACGGACGCTGGATCTCGGACAATTGCAGGCCCTGCTGGAGCAGATCCGCGGGGTCAGGGTCGCCTGCGTCGGCGACCTGATGCTGGACCGCTACGTCTATGGCGAGGTCAGCCGGGTCTCGCCGGAGGCGCCGATCCCGGTGCTGCAGGCGCGACGGACGACGGCCATGCCCGGCGGCGTCGGCAATGTGGCGCGCAACGTGGCGGCGCTGGGCGGCGTGGCGCGGCTGGGCGCAGTCGCGGGGCAGGATCCGGCCGGCGACGAGCTGGCGGCCCTGATCGCGGCTGAAACCGGCGTCGAGAGCGCGGTCGAGCGCCGGGCCGGGGTAGCCACGATCGTCAAGACGCGGTTCGTGGCGGCCGGACAGCAACTGCTGCGCCTGGACGAGGAGGCGGCGGCCCTTCTGGCGGACGAGACGGCCGCCTTTTCCGGGTCTTCCGTGTTCTTGCTGTCAGACTACGCGAAAGGCGTGGTGAGCGATCTGGTCATCGCCCAGGCCCTGTCGGCGGCGGAGGCGACCGGGGCGCCGGTGGTGGTGGACCCCAAGGGCCGCGATTTCGCCCGCTACGGGGCGGTCGATCTGATCAAGCCCAACGCCAGCGAACTGGCGGCGGCGACGGGGCTGCCGGTCGAGACGGACGCGGAGGTCGAGGCGGCGCTGAAGGCGCTTCTGCACGCCACGACGGCGAAGGCCATCGTGGTCACCCGCGCCGGCAAGGGCATGAGCCTGATGCGGCGCGGCGAGGCGGCGAAGCATTTCCCCGGCCGGGCCCGCGAGGTGTTCGACGTCTCGGGCGCCGGCGACACCAGCCTGGCGGCCCTGGGGCTGGCGCTGGGGGCGGGGGCGTCGCTGGAGACGGCGGTGGAGTTCGCCATCCTCGCCTCGGGCGTGGTGGTCGGCAAGGCGGGCACGGCCGTGGTGACCCCGGCCGAACTGATCGACGCCGAAATGAGCCAGCATGCGGCCGGCGCCCACGCCAAGGTCATGGCGCTGGAGGAACTGGCGCATGTGGTCGAGGGCTGGAAGCGACAGGGGCTGAAGGTCGGCTTCACCAACGGCTGTTTCGACATCCTGCACCGCGGCCACGTCGCCTATCTGGCCCAGGCCCGCGGCTGGTGCGACCGGCTGGTGGTGGCGCTGAACACCGACGCCTCGGTGCGGCGGTTGAAGGGCGAGGGGCGGCCGATCAACGATCTCGACAGCCGGGCGGTTGTCATCGGCGGCCTGGCCAGCGTCGACCGGGTCACCTCGTTCGACGAGCCGACGCCGCTGGCGCTGATTGAACGGCTGCGGCCCGACGTGCTGATCAAGGGCGCGGACTACAGCCGCGAAGGCGTGGTCGGGGGCGACCTGGTGGAGAGCTGGGGCGGGGGGGTGAAGCTGGCGACCTTCGAGGACGGCTATTCCACCACCCGCACCATCCAAAAGATGAAGGACGACCAATGAGCCGGCGCATGATCGTGGTCACCGGCGGGGCCGGCTTCATCGGCTCCAACATCGTCGCCCGGCTGTGTGCGGAAGACCGGCGCGACGTGGTCGTGTGCGACCGGCTGGAAGACGCCGCCCTGGGCAAGTGGAAGAACCTCGCCAAACATCCGATCGCCGACTTCTGGCAGCCGGAGGAGATGTTCGAACAGCTGGAGCGTCACGCCGAGCGGATCGAGGCCGTGGTGCACATGGGGGCGATCTCGTCGACGACGGAGCCTGACGCGGACCTGATCCTTCGGACCAATTTCACGCTGTCGCGCGACCTGTGGGACTGGTGCGCCCTGCGAGACGCCCGAATGGTCTACGCTTCCTCGGCGGCCACCTACGGCGACGGAGAGCAGGGGTTCGAGGATGACGACAGTCTTGAGGGGCTGGCTTCGCTGAGGCCGCTAAACGCCTATGGTTATTCGAAAATGCTGTTCGACCAGTATGCGGCGCGGCAGTCGGACCGGGGCCAGTCGCCGAGCCAGTGGGCGGGCCTGAAATTCTTCAATGTCTATGGGCCGAACGAGTACCACAAGGGCGGGATGAAGTCGGTCGTGGCCCAAATCTGGCCGAAGATCGAGGCCGATGAGCCGGTCACCCTGTTCCGGTCGCACAATCCCGCCTACGCCGACGGCGGCCAGATGCGCGACTTCGTCTTCGTCGACGACGTGGTCGATATGGTCGACTGGCTGCTGGAGACCCCGGCGGTGTCGGGCGTGTTCAACGCCGGCTCCGGGCAGGCCCGGTCCTTCCTCGATCTGGCCAACGCCGCGTTCACGGCGGCCGGCAAGACGCCCCGGGTCGAGTACGTCGATACGCCCGAGACCATCCGCGACAAGTACCAGTATTTCACCGAGGCCCGGATGGAGCGCGTTCGCGCCGCCGGCTTTGGCGGGCAGTCGACGCCGCTGGAGGAGGGGGTCCGGCGCTATGTCCAGGACTTCCTGGCCACGGCGGACCCGTATCGATGATCAAATCGGGCCTGACCGTCCGACAGTGGCTCGGGTGGACCGGCTTTGCGCTGGTCTTCCTGCTGACGGCGGCCGTGGCGGTGTGGCGCGGAGATATCCTGAGAGCCGGCCTCGACCCGCAGGTGCCCTTCCAGACCTACCAGCCGCCCCCGGCTCCGAACTATTCCCGCGCGGACGCCTGGGCGATGAGCGAGGCGCGCGCGCCGGACGCCGGGCCCGCGGCCGTGTTGTTCGTCCATTCGACCACCTATGACGGCGGGCGGGAGTGGAACGGGCCGGTCGGCGATCCCAAGGCCGACGCCTATCTGAGGCAGGTGGTGCTGCCGAACTATGCGGGACCGTTCGCGCGCCTGGGGGCGGTCAGCGCGCCGCGCTACCGGCAGGGCAGCCTCTACACCCGCCTGACCCTGAGGGACGACGCGCGCGAGGCGCGGGCCTTCGCCTGGCGTGATGTCGCCGCGGCCTTCGAAACCTGGATCGCCCGCCACCCGGAGGGACCGATCGTCCTGGCCGGGGTGGAGCAGGGCGGCGAACTGGTCGAGCGGCTGCTGCGCGAGCGGGTGGCGGTCGATCCGGCGCTGCGCCAGCGGCTGGTCGCCGCCTATCTGATGGACGTCGTGACGCCCGTCGATGGGCTTTCGCCTAGCATTCCCGCCTGTGAGCGCCGCGACCAGACCGGTTGCGTCGTCGGCTATTCCCCTGTCAGCGAAGGCAATGACGGGGCCGCGCGGCGACGGCTCCGGCGCGCCCTGGTCTGGGATGGTCGGGGACGGCTCGTCGAGCTCGGGCGGCGCGAGGCCCTGTGCGTCAATCCAGTGACCGGTTCGACCTCGACAGCGCCGGCGGCCGCCCGTCTGAACCGGGGCGCCACCAATGCGACGGGTCTGGAATGGGGCGCGCACCCGGCCCTGCTGGCGCGTGAGGTCGCCACCCAGTGCCGCGACGGCCTGCTGCGCTACAGCGAGCCTGACAGGGAGTCCTTCCGCCAGGCCGGCAGTTGGGCCGATCGGAGAAAGTCTCGTCCCTACAATCTCTTCTACGGTGATCTTGAAGCCGACGCAGCGGCGCGGCTGGCGGCCTGGGCGGCGCAACGCGGGTCCTAGTCGATCCCGGGTCGGTCGTTTCGCCAGTCGAACAGGGCCTCCAGCACCTGGACCGCTTCCCCCCGGGGAGAGGTCAGGTCCGGATCGCGGCCCAGCACCAGACGGGCGTCGTCGGCGGCCGCCAGCAACAGCTCGCGGTGGCGGATCGGATCGGCGAAGCGATAGGCGGGGAAGCCGCTCTGTTTCAGCCCCAGCGGATCGCCGCCGCCGCGCAGGCGGAAATCCTCCTCGGCGATCTCGAAACCGTCCTCGGTGCGGCGCAGGGTTTCCAGCCGGACGCGCGCGGTCTCGCCGAGGCCGTCGTCGCCGCCGCCGTACAGCAGCAGGCAGGTGCTGGCCGCCGTGCCGCGCCCGACCCTCCCGCGCAGCTGGTGCAGCTGGGCCAGGCCGAAGCGGTCGGCGTGCTCGATGACCATGATCGAGGCGTTGGGAACGTCGACGCCGACCTCGACCACGGTCGTCGCGACCAGCAGGGGCAGGCGGCCGTCGGCGAAGTCGGCCATCACCGCCTCGCGCTCGGCGCCGGGCATCTGGCCGTGGGCGAGGCCGACATCGACCCCCATGATCCGGCGCAGGTCAGCGGCGCGGGCCTCGGCGGCGGCGAGGTCCGAGGCCTCGCTCTCGGCCACCAGCGGGCAGATCCAGTAGGCCTGTGCGCCGCTGTCGAGCGCGGCCTTCAGGCGTTTGGCCACCTCGCCGATGCGGGCCAGCGGCACCACAGCGGTCGTCACCGGCGTGCGGCCGGGCGGCTTCTCCGTCAGGCGCGACACCTCCAGTTCGCCGTACTGGGTCAGTTCGAGGGTGCGCGGGATGGGCGTGGCTGACATGGTCAGCAGGTGAACGCCGCCGATGCGCGGGTCGCCCTTGGCCTGCAGCCGCTGGCGTTCGTTGACGCCGAAGCGATGCTGTTCGTCGATCACCGCCAGGGCCAGGCGATCGAAGCGGACGGCGTCCTGGAACAGGGCGTGGGTGCCGATGGCGACCCAGGCCTCGCCCGAGGCAAGCGCCGCCAACCGGACCCGCCGCTCGGCCGGGGTGTCGCGACCGGTGAGCAGGACGGTGGGGACGCCGGCGGCCTCCAGCATGGGCGCGAGACGCTGCCAGTGCTGACGGGCGAGGATCTCGGTCGGGGCCATCAGGGCGGACTGGAAGCCGGAGGCGGCGGCGTCGGCGAGGGCGAGGGCCGCCACGGCCGTCTTGCCGGAGCCGACGTCGCCCTGCAGCAGCCGGCCCATCTGTTCGCCCGAGGCGAGGTCGCGGCGGATCTCGGCGAGGGCCTGGACCTGGGCCCCGGTCAGATCGAAGGGCAGGGCGTCCAGCACCCGAGCCGACGCCTCGCCGGGCGTGATGGCCGGGCCCGGGGTGATCTGGCGGGCGCGGCGACGGCGGGCCAGCGCCAGCTGATGGGCCAGCAGTTCGTCATAGGCCAGCCGCTGCCGGGCCGGGGCGTCGGGCTCCAGCTCGGGTTCGCAGGTCGGCGCGTGCAGGGCTTCAAGGGCCGCGCGCCAGCCCGGCCAGCGCCGTTTGGCCAGCCAGGCCGGGTCCTGCCATTCCGGCAGCTCGGGAGCGTGTTCGAGGGCTCCCTGGATCAGCTTGCGGATGACGCGGGAGCTCAGACCCTGGGTGGCCGGATAGACCGGCTCGACGGCGGCGATGTCGCCGGCCTGGGCCGGGGTGAAGACGTCCGGATGGACGATCTGGACCTCGTTGTTGAAGCGCTCGACCTTGCCGGAAACCAGCCGGCGCTCGCCCTTCGGGAGCAGGCGGTCGATGTGCTGGGCCGAGCCGCCGAACCAGATCAGGTGCACGAAGCCGGTCTCGTCGACAGCACGGACCTTGATCGGCACGCCGGGCTTGCCGGGCACAAGCAGGCGGTCGATGACGACCTCGAACACGCCGACCTGACCTTCGACCGCGGTCGTGGCCGTCATCGGCCGGCGGATGATCAGGCCGGAGGGCGACAGGAACAGCAGGTCGCGCACCAGCGGCCCGGCCAGCTTCTGTACGAGCGGCAGGATTCTGGGCCCCACGCCCTTCAGGGTGGACACCTCGGCGAACAGGGGAAAAAGACTCGGCGGCCGCATTGGCGACAGCATAGCTGGCGAAAGCGCGTCTGGAACGCTATCTGACCGCACTTCATTGAAGCGCCCTGCGCTCGCCGCGTGGCGGCTTGCCGCTTGAGGGCGCTTCTCACGATTTTCAACGGGCAAGGACGCTTGTGGCCGATACCGACGCACGCCTGAAAGAGAGATTGGGCCGCATCGCCTTCCGGGCATGGCGGCGGGGCTTCCGCGAGGCCGACCTGGTTCTGGGTCCGTTCGTGGACCAGATCGGGCCGACGCTGGACGGGGCGGACCTCGACGCGCTGGAGGCCCTGCTGGCGCAGGACGACGACCATCAACTGTACGCCTGGATCATCGGGACCGAGCCGACGCCGGCCGCGCACGACACGCCGGTGATGGCGAAGATCCGGGCCTTCATGCGCGATCACGTCGCCGCAGCGGTGGCGGAGGGGGCCGGCTGATGGACGCCGTGGTCTCGAAACGCGACGATCAGGCGCTGGGCGGGGCGCCGGAGGGGCTGGACGCCCTGACCGTGGCCGAACGGTTGAGGTCGGACGGCGGCGTCGGCGTCTTCGTGGCCCGCGACTACGCGCGCATGGGCGAGTTCGTTCAGGCGTTCCGCTTTTTCGCCAATGATATTGAACTGGTGGAGTTTCCGGCCTGGGACTGCCTGCCCTATGACCGGCTGAGCCCGACCTCGTCGGTGTCGGCCGAGCGGATGGCGGCCCTGACCCGGCTGGCCGGGCGCGAGCCGGGCGACCGCCGTCCGCTACTGGTGGTGACGACCGTCGGAGCGGCGACGCAGCGGACGCCGCCGCGCGAGGTGACCTGCGGCGCCGGGTTCGAGACCACGGTCGGGCTGGATCTGGATACGGCGGCGCTGGAGCGGTATTTCTCGGCCAACGGCTATATGCGCGCCTCGACCGTCTCGGAGAAAGGCGAGTTCGCCGTGCGCGGCGGGGTCATCGACGTCTATCCCCCCGGCTTCGAGGAGCCGGTGCGGCTGGACATGTTCGGCTCCGAGCTGGAATCGATCCGCACCTTCGACCCGGCCACCCAGCGCTCGACCGGCCAGTTGCGCGACGTGTCGCTGGCACCGGTGTCGGAAGCGCTGCTGGACGCCGACAGCATCTCGCGTTTCCGCACCGGCTATCTGGCGCTGTTCGGGGCGGCGGGCGACGACCCGCTGTACGCCGCCGTCAGCGAGGGCGCGCGCCGTCAGGGCATGGAGCACTGGCTGCCGCTGCTCTACGAGCGGCTGGAGACCCTGTTCGACTACCTGCCCGACGATGCGCGGCTGTTCCTGGACAACCAGGTCGAGGCGGCGCGGGCCGAGCGCTGGACGCTGACGAAGGACGCCTGGGACGCCCGGCGCGATGCGGCGATGGGCAAGGGCGGCGCGGCCTATCGCGCCCTGCCGCCCGAGCGGCTGTATCTGCCGGAGGCCGACTGGAACAGCGCCCTGGCGGGACGGTGGGTCAGGCGGCTGTCGCCGTTCCACGGTCCGGCCGACGACGCGGGCGGGCGGCTGGGGCGCAGCTTCGCGGCCGAGCGGGCCCAGGACAGCGTCAACCTGTTCGAGGCGGTGGCGCGGCACGCCCAGGCGATCAAGGCGGCGGGCAAGCGGGTGCTGTTCGCCTCCTGGACCGAAGGCTCGTCCGAGCGGCTGGCCTCGATGCTGGCCGACCACGGACTGGAGCATGTGGTGGCGGTGCGCGACTGGGCCGACGTCCAGACGGCGCCGAAGGATCTGTACCTGCGCGGCGTCCTGCCGGTGGAGCACGGGTTCGAGACCGACGACATCGCCGTCATCTCCGAGACCGACATCCTCGGCGACCGGCTGGCGCGGCCGAAGAAGAAGCGGCGGGCCTCGAACTTCCTCGCCGAGGCCTCGGCGCTGACGACCGGCGACCTGGTGGTCCACCTCGACCACGGCATCGGCCGCTACGAGGGGCTGAAGACGCTCGACATCCAGCAGGCCCCGCATGACTGCCTCGAGCTGCTCTACGCCGGCGAGAGCAAGCTGTACCTGCCGGTTGAAAACATCGACCTGCTGACCCGCTACGGCAGCGAGTCCGACGGGGTGCAGCTGGACCGCCTTGGCGGGGCGGGCTGGCAGGCGCGCAAGGCCAAGGCCAAGGCCCGGCTGCGCGACATGGCCGAGGGGCTGATCGCCCTGGCGGCCAAGCGCAGCCTGCGGACGTCCGACCCGATCACGCCGCCGCATGGTCTGTTCGATGAATTCTGCGCCCGCTTCCCCTATGAGGAGACCGACGACCAGCTGGCCGCCATTGGCGACGTGCTGGAGGACCTCGGCAAGGGCACGCCGATGGACCGGCTGATCTGCGGCGACGTCGGCTTCGGCAAGACCGAGGTGGCGCTGCGGGCGGCCTTCGTGGTGGCCATGACGGGCCAGCAGGTGGCCATCGTCTGTCCGACCACCCTGCTGGCGCGGCAGCATTTCAAGACCTTCAGCGAGCGGTTCGCCGGCTGGCCGGTCAAGGTCCGCCACCTGTCGCGGATGGTGACGGCCCGGGACGCGGCCGAGACGCGGGCGGGGCTGAAGGATGGATCGTTCGAGATCGTCGTCGGCACCCACGCGGTGCTGAGCGATCAGGTCGGGTTCAAGGACCTCGGCCTTGTTATCGTTGACGAAGAGCAGCATTTCGGCGTCAAGCACAAGGAGAAGCTGAAGTCCCTGCGCGCCGACGTCCACCTGCTGACCCTGACCGCGACGCCCATCCCGCGAACGCTGCAGATGGCGCTGTCGGGCATCCGCGAGATGTCGATCATCGCCACCCCGCCCGTCGATCGTCTGGCGGTGCGGACCTATGTGACGCCGTGGGACCCGGTGCTGGTCCGCGAAGCCCTGCTGCGCGAGAAATACCGCGGCGGGCAGGCCTACTATGTGGTGCCGCGCCTCAGCGACCTGCCGGACATCGAGAAATTCCTCCGCGAGCAGGTGCCCGAGATCAAATTCGTGGTCGGCCACGGCCAGATGTCCCCGACCCAGCTGGAAGACGTGATGAGCGCCTTCTACGACGGCAGCTACGACCTGCTGCTGTCGACCACCATCGTCGAGTCCGGACTGGACGTGCCGACGGCCAACACCCTGATCGTGCACAAGGCCGACATGTTCGGCCTCGCCCAGCTGCACCAGATCCGCGGCCGGATCGGGCGGGCCAAGGCGCGCGCCTTCGCCTATCTGACGACGCCGCCGGAGAAGCCGATGAGCCTGTCGGCCGAGCGGCGGCTGCAGGTGCTGCAGTCGCTGGACAACCTCGGGGCCGGCTTCCAGCTGGCCAGCCACGACCTCGACCAGCGCGGCGGCGGCAATCTGCTGGGCGACGAGCAGTCGGGCCACATCCGCGAGGTCGGGGTCGAGCTGTACCAGCAGATGCTGGAGGACGCGGTGGCCGAGCTGCGCCAGGCGGGCGAGGGCGGGGGGGTCGTCGACCGCGGCTGGTCGCCGGCCATCAACGTCGGCGCGGCGGTGCTGATCCCCGAGGACTATGTGCCCGACCTGAACGTGCGGCTGAGCCTGTATCGCCGCCTGTCGGACGCCGAGAACACCGAGACCCGCGAGGCCCTGGCGGCCGAGCTGATCGACCGGTTCGGCCCGCTGCCCGACGAGGCGAAACAGCTGCTGCGCATCGTCGGGGTCAAGGCCAACTGCAAGACGGCCTGTATCGAGCGGATCGACATCGGGCCCAAGGGCGCGGTCCTGACCCTGCGCAACAACGAGTTCCCCAATCCGATGGGGCTGGTCGGACTGATCCAGAAGAACCACGCCTTCTGGAAGATCCGGCCGGACCAGAAGATCGTGGTCAAGGGCGACTGGGACACGCCGGAGGAGCGGCTGAAGGTCGCCGAGCGCATCACCGCCGACCTCGCCCGGGTGGCGGGGGCCGGCTGAGATGGAGATACGGGCGGCGAGCGATGCGGACTGGCCGACAATCTGGCCGATCGTGGAGGCGGTCGTGCGGGCGGGTGAGACCTTCACCTATCCGCGGGACGCCGACGAGGCGCTCGGGCGGACGCTGTGGATGATGGCGCCGCCCGGCGTGACGCTGGTGGCTGTCGAGGCCGGGCGGGTGCTGGGCACGGCCAAGACCGGGCCGAACCAGATGGGGCCGGGATCCCATGTGGCGACGGCCAGCTTCATGGTGGCGGCGGACGCCCGGGGACGCGGCGTCGGCCGGGCGCTGTGCGAGGCGGTGATCGCCCGGGCGAAGGCGGACGGCTACCGCGCCATGCAATTCAACGCCGTGGTCGAGACGAACCGCTCCGCCGTGCGCCTCTGGAAGGCCCTGGGCTTCGGGGTCGTCGGCACGGTCCCGGAAGCCTTCGCCCACCCGACCGAGGGCCTGGTCGGGCTGCACGTCATGCACCGAGGGCTCTGACTCCCGCCTAGCAGCCCGGAGCGACGGTCTCGAAGCGTTCGTCCCACCAGGTCTGCCAGCGGGCCTGGAGGTCGGCGAGGGCCGTGTCCGACAGGCCGTAGGTGGTCAGGGTCAGCATGGTCGAGCCGCGCGGCTTGTCGTCGTTCGGGGGCTGGTCCACGACGACCAGCAGGCCGTCTCCCCAGGCATCCACGGTGACGCCCAGCTGGTGGCGGGCCGTGAACCAGACCTCGCCCGCGGAGACATCGGGACCGATCGGCCCGGCCCAGGGCTCGCCGGCGGCCGGGGCGGCGTCGAGGCCCAGCAGGGAGCGGCCGAGCCTGTCGGCGCGCGGCGGTCCGGAGAAGAAGAGCGTGCGGCGCGGCTTGAGGCCATGGCGGGCGAGGGCGAAGGCCAGCTGCCAGGTGAAGGAGATCCAGCCCTCGATCATGCCGTCGAAGACATCCGACCAGTCGGTTCCCGCGGGGGCGGAGCGGACCACCCGGACGACACTGCCGTCGCCGCGCGCCTCGACCTCGTAGCGGTCCGGGACGCCGACGAAGGTGACGGTGCGGGCGGCCTCGTCGGCCTCGGCATGGGTGACGAAGATGAAGTCGATCTCGTCCTTCAGGGTGTCGGCATCCCAGCCGAACCACTGTTTGATCTGCTGCGGGTCGCGCAGGGCGGCCCAGACGAGGTCGGCGGGCGCGGGGACGGTGACCTCGACGAGGACATGGTCTTCGGTGGGCTGGTCGGCGGCTTCGGTCATCGTTCAGTTCCTGGCGGGCGCGGGTTTGGGAACCGCCGGATGGGCGGCGGCGGTGAGGCGGTAGCGGCGGCCCGAGGGCGCGGCGTATTTGCGGGCGAGGGCGGCGACGGCGGCGCTGACCTCTTCGGTGAAGGCGTCGAAATCGGCGGGCGTGGCGAAGACGACGTCGGCCTCGACCGTCAGGGTCAGCAGGCGCGCGCCCTCGGCGGCCGCGTCCTGACGCATCCGCGCGACGTCCCGGACGATGGTCGAGGCGGTCGAGATCAGGTGGTCGGCGGCGTGGCGATCCTGGGCGTCGACGGCGTCGGGATCGGGCGGGGCCTGCATCAGGGCGGGGTCGAAGACGTAGTTTCGCGCGGCGACGAACAGCCGCTCGGTGAAGCCCCGCTTGCGTCGCTCGCCCGCGGGCTGGACCAGGCCGGCCCCTTCCAGGGCGCGCAGATGGTAGCCGATCTTCTGACGCGGCATGTCGAGCTGTTCGGCCAGACCGGCCGCCGAGGCCGGCTCGGACAGCGCGGTCAGGATGCGCCGGCGGATCGGGGCCAGCGCCAGCAGGGCGGTGTCCAGATCATCGAGCAGGGCGGAGGGACGGGCCGTCATAGCTCGGACCGTGCATTAGACAACTCTAGTTGTCAAATGGAGCCACCGGCCCGTCCTAGCCGCGGGCGCGGATGTCCGCCGAGGCGCGCTCCAGCACCGTCGCCGGGGACTCCCCGGGCGCGACCTCGGCCACCCCGACCTCGAACTCGACCACGAAGGGCGCGCGGTCGGGGCCGGCGTCGAAAGCGGTGCAGCCGATCACCGCGGCGATCCGATCGGCCGCAATCCGGCCGGCCGGGCCCCGTGTGGCGGGCAGGGCCAGGGCGAAGACGTCGGGCGACAGACGCGCCGCCGTATCCTCGGTGCGGATCAGGCGCGACACCATGGCCCCGATCTGGGGCAGGGCGCGGTCCAGCCAGCCGTCCTTGCGCGCCTCGACCACCGCGGGCGTCTCCGAGACCCGCAGGACCACGACCGACAGCGGGCGGCGGCGCTGGCGGGCGCCCTCCGCGACCCGGGCCAGATGGCTGGCGAACAGCTCGGGCGTGAACAGGCCCGTGGCCGGATCGGTCAGGCCCGATCCGCGCGCGCTCTCCAGCGCCCGGCGGATCGCGATATGCCGCCGATGGTGACGCGCCAGGGCGACGATCCGGTCGGCGGTCTCTTCCTCGGGCGTATCGGCGGCGGCGACGTCGGCGAAGCCGCGGTTGTACAGCTCGGAAAGGTTTATCTCGCCCGAGCCGCGCAGATAGAGCACGGCCGGGATGTGATAGAGGCGGGTGTTCCGCTTCATGCCGGAAGCGATCGACAGGGCGGGGGCGTGATCCTCGGCGCCCCACAGGACGGCGGCGTCGAACGGCCGCTCATGCAGATAGTCGAAGGCGGTGTAGGGCGTCGGCGCGGCCACCACCTCGCAGCCGTGGGCGACGAGGGCGTTCGAAAGGGCGAGGAAGTGACGGTCGGGCTTTCCGGCGGCCAGCACCCGCAACGGGCTGGCGTCGGGCTCGGGGAGCGGCAGCGGCTCGCCCCGGGCCGCGAAGGTCGCCTCGCGCAGCGTGACCTCTTCCTCGGCGATGGCGGCGCGGGCGAGATTCTCGAGCCGAAGCGCCGCCTGGGCGGCGTGCGGCGCGCTCGACATGGCGATATCGGCGATTCCCGGCGCCCAATCAGCCGCCCCGGGTCCGATGGCCATGACCGGCAGGCGGCGCGGCGAAACGGTCTGGCGCAGGGCGGCGACGCCCTCGGCCGCGTCGGGCAGGCGGGCGTCGAGAATCACCGTCTCGAGCGGCCAGTCGATCAGGACCTGTATGGCCCCGGCCAGCGATCGCGCCGTGACCGTGCGCCAGCCCAGGGTGTCCAGCCCCTGGCACAGGGGGCCGATCAGGTCGTCATCACGAGCGACGACCAGAATGCGCGGATCGGAAGTCAAGGCGATGTCTCCAGCAGCCCCACCCGGGGGCCGCGATCTCATGGCGGCGGACCATAGCGAGGGTCGCCGTGGCGAGGCAACCGCCGCCGTCCTCCTTTCCCCGGCGGCGAATTGCGTTAAAGGAGGCGGCTTCGCGGGCGGGACAGGATAGCGGTTTGCAGGCCAGGACGGATATCGACGAAGCTGTGCGCTGGGCGACGCCCGCGCTTTGGGGGCGTCTGGCGGTCAAGGCGTTTTCACGCAGCTGGGGCCGGGACGTCATGCTCTATACGGGCGGCGTATCCTTCTTCGCCCTGCTGGCTGTCTTCCCCGCCATCGCCATCCTGATCGGCTTCTACAAGGCGGTGCTGTCGATCGGCCAGGTCAGCGAACAGGCGGCGGCGCTGGCCGACGTCATGCCGCACGCGGCGCGGGCCATCTTCATGACCGAGATCGACCGGCTGGCCAACGCCTCGGCGCGCACCGTCTCGGCCCAGAGCGCCTTCGCCCTGATCATCGGCGGCTATGCGGCGCACCGCGGATTCAAGGCATTGCTGGCCGGATTGAACCTCATCCATGACGAATCGGAGCCGCACGGCTTCCTCAAATTCAACCTGCTGGCCTTCTTCGTCGCCCTGTTCGCCTTCGCCCTGTTCACCGTCGTCTCGGGCGCCGTGGTGACCTCGCGCCTGCTCGAGCACACGGGACCCGGCGGGGCCGCCGAGGGCGGCGGCGTGGCCCTGGTGGGTCTCTGGCCCGCCCTCGGTCTCGTGGTCGGCCTGACCATGCTCTACCGCTACGCCATGTCGCACCGGACCCCCGTGGCCTGGTTTCCGGCCATCGTCGGCGGGGTGCTGGCGACGATCATGTCGACCATCTCATCCTGGCTGTGCGCCATCTATGTCGAGCAGATCGCCCCGCTGGGCGCGACCTACGGCTCGGTCGGCGCCATCGTGGTGCTGTTGATCTGGCTGTCGTGGAACGTCAACGCCATCTTCTACGGCGGAGCCTTCGCCACCGAGATGGAGATCGTCCAGCGTTCGGCCGGCGCGCCCGAGCTGGAGCCGGCCGATCCGCTTCCGGAGTCCGTGGTCAGCCTGTCGGAACGGCGGGCGTCTCGACCTCGATAGTCAGGACGCCGTCGGTCTCCTCGATGGAGAGGACGCGCCCGCCTGCGCCGGCCATCAGGTGCGGCACGTCGATCCGCGCCATGGGATCGGTCGCCAGCAGGGTCAGACGCGTCGCCGGAGCCGCGATTCGCATGGCCTTCTGCAGCCTGAGACTCGGGGTCGGACAGCGATGGCCGCGGGCGTCGACGATCATGCGCCGATCCGGTCCAGCAACAGTTCGAGCGCCACGCGAACGCTGTCGAGCCTGACGGCCTCGCGGCCAATGTCGCCGAAACGGCGCTCGACATGGATCAGTCCGCCGGGGCCGGCCGCCGCGAAATGCACGAGGCCAACCGGCTTGCCCGTCGATCCGCCGCCGGGCCCCGCGATGCCGGTGACCGCGACGGACACCTGCGCCGACGAACAGGCCAGGGCGCCGTCGGCCATGGCCCGCGCCACGGCCTCGGAGACGGCGCCGTGACGCTCGATCAGCGCGGCGGGGATTTCCAGGAGCTCGCTCTTGGCGGCGTTGCTGTAGGTCACGAAGCCGCGCTCGACGACGGCCGATGAGCCGGCCACGGAGGTCAGGGCGGCGGAGACGAGGCCGCCGGTGCAACTCTCGGCCGCGGCGATCATCAGACCTCGGGCCGAGGCCGCCTCGACGACCTTGCGGGCGAGGGCTTCGATATCGTCGGGAAACATCAAACGGGGCCTTCCGAAGGGGCGGCGAGTCGGTCCAGGGTTGCGCGATGCGCCTTGGGCGGCGCCAGCATACGGGGCGGGCATGAGCGACACCACAGGCGACTCCGGCCTCGGCCCGACCGTCTCCGCGCCGCCGGTCCGACCGACGGACCGATTGACGCCGCTGCTGTTCGCGGCAGCCATCTTCACCTCCGCCTCGCTGGTGTTCGTGGTCCAGCCGATGGTCACCAAACTGGTCCTGCCCATGCTGGGCGGGTCGCCGGCGGTGTGGAACACGGCGATGGTGTTCTTCCAGGCGGCGCTGCTGGGCGGGTACCTCTATGCGCACCTGCTGCAGCGGATCGCCTCGATCAAGCTGCAGGTGGCGGTGCATCTGGCGCTGCTGTTGCTCGCCGCCCTGTTCCTGCCGCTACAGATCAACGGCTGGCTGGGCGACCCCGATCCGGCGGCGCCGATCGGCTGGCTGCTGGCGACGCTGACGCTGTCGGTCGGCGCGCCGTTCGCCGTGCTGTCGGCCACCGCGCCGCTGCTGCAGGCCTGGTTCGCGCGGGTGCGCGCCGGCTATCCCGACGGCAAGAACCCCTATGTCCTCTACGCCGCCTCCAACTTGGGCAGCTTCCTGGCGCTGCTGTCCTATCCGTTCGTGATCGAACCGCTGACCAATCTGTTCGGGCAGAGGATGGGATGGACGGGCGGCTACTGGGCCTTCCTGCTGATGATCGCGGCGCTGGCCTACGTCGTCTGGCGCCGCCGCATCGACCGCGAGGCCGAGCCCGCGCAGCTGGCGGCGACGCCGCCCATGGCCTGGCGCGAGAAGATCATCCTGATCCTGCTCGCCGCCGCGCCGTCCAGCCTGATGCTGGGGGTGACCGCCCACCTTTCGACCGACGTCGCCTCGGCGCCGTTCCTGTGGGTGATCCCGCTGGCGCTGTATCTGCTGACCTTCGTCATCGCCTTCCAGACTCGGCCATGGATCCCGCTGCCGGTCACCCTGGTCGTGCAGGGCGCGCTCGGGGCCATGGTGGTGCTGATCGTGGCCTTCCGCACGCTCGACATCCGCATCGCCTTTGTCGTCCACATCCTGGCCTTCTTCTTCGCCGCCCTGATGTGTCACCAGATGCTGGCCTCCCGGCGGCCGCCGCCGGACCGGCTGACGGAGTTCTATCTGTTGCTGTCGGTCGGCGGGGTCGTCGGCGGCGCCTTCACCGCCCTGCTGGCGCCGGTGATCTTCAACATGGTTTGGGAATACCCGCTGGTGCTGGTGCTGGTGGGACTGGCGCGGCCGTGGGACCGGCGGCGGCTGCGCGGCGACGAGATCGGGGCGCTGGCGGCCGTGGCCGTGCTGTCGGCCGCCGCGGCGGGCCTGTCGTGGTGGATGACCAGCGATCCGGGCGCCTGGGCAGCGCTTTGGCGTCTGCTGCCGCTGTTCCCGCTGCAGACCTTGTGCATGCTGATCCTCGGGCCGGCCGTGGTCTGCGCCTTCCTGATGCGCGACCGGGCCCAGGCCTTCACCGCCGCCCTGCTGATGATCGGCCTGTCGGCCCAGTTCGTGGCCCGGGGGTACGACGCCAGCTATTCGGAACGCAGCTTCTTCGGCGTCATGCGGGTGGCGGTCCAGCAGGACGAACAGCTGGGCGGCGACACCCATATACTGACGCACGGGACCACCTGGCACGGCGCCCAGGCGCGGGATCCCCGCTACGACTGCCAGCCGGCCCTGTACTATCACCCGCTGACGCCGATCGGACAGTCGGCGGAGATCGTCCAGGCCCGGGGGCCCGCCCGGATCGGCGTGGTCGGGCAGGGGGCCGGAACCATGGCGGCCTACAAGCGCGCGGAGGACTCGCTGACCTTTTTCGAGATCGACCCGATGGTCGACCGGATGTCGCGCGATCCGCAGTGGTTCACCTACATCTCCGACTGCGCCGTCGGCGAGGTGGGGACCGTCCTGGGCGACGCGCGCCTTACGCTCGAAGACCAGCCGGCGGGAAGCTACGACCTGCTGATCGTCGACGCCTTCTCGTCCGACGCCGTGCCGACCCACCTGCTGACGGTCGAGGCCATCGAGGGATATCTGCGGCTGTTGAAGCCGGAGGGCGTGGTGCTGCTGCACCTGTCGAACCGCAATCTCGAGATCGTCCTGCCGACGATCGCGGCGGCGAAGGCCTTGGGCCGGCCGGCGCTGCACGGGCTGTATGTGGAGGACAATTCGCTGCCGGTGATGGCGATCGCGTCGACCGAGGCCGTCGCGATCTCGCCCACCGAGCGCGGCCTGGCCGACTTCCGGGGCAAGCCCAATTGGCGCGAGGTTCCCGAGACGGACGTGCGGCCGTGGACGGACGACTACGTCAACCTGTTCGGGGCGCTGTGGCGGTCGTTCCGGCCGCCGCCCGAACGGCCCTAGGTCAGGCCGGCAGCTCGATCGTCGCGACGGCCTGGGCGGCGAGACCTTCGCCGCGGCCAGTGAAGCCCATGGCCTCGGTCGTGGTGGCCTTGACGCTGACCGCGTCGAGCGGAAGCGACAGCAGGGCGGCGAGCCGCTCGCGCATGGCCTGACGGTGCGGCTTAACCTTCGGCCGCTCGCAGATCAGGGTGACGTCGACGTTGACCAGCCGGCCGCCGCGGGCGTGCAGCCGCTCGACGGCGTGGACCAGGAAGCGGTCGGAGGCGGCGCCCTTCCACTGCGGATCGGTCGGGGGGAAGTGATCGCCGATGTCGCCGTCGCCCATGGCGCCGAGCAGGGCGTCGGTCAGGGCGTGCAGGCCGGCGTCGGCGTCGGAGTGGCCGATCAGGGTCTGGTCGTGGGCGATCTCGACCCCGCACAGCCAGACCGACGAACCCGGACCCCAGCGGTGGGCGTCGAAGCCTTGGCCGACGCGGGTCTGACGCGGGAGCAGGGCCTCGGCCATGGCGAAATCCTCGGGGAAGGTGAGCTTCATCAGGCGGGGGTCGCCGGGCACCATGGCCACGGCGTGGCCGGCGGCGCGGGCGACCTCGACATCGTCGGTCGGCGGGGCGCTGCCGGACCAGTCGGCATAGGCGTCGCGGATGGCCCCGAGCCGAAATCCCTGTGGGGTCTGCGCCCGCCAGAGCCCTTCCCGGTCGACGGGTTCGCCCATCAGCTCGTCGACGCCGCGGCGCAGGCTGTCCGCCACCGGCAGGACCGGCAGGGCGGCCGGATGCCGGTCCAGGGCGGCGAGGACCCGGCCGAGGGTCGCCGCGTCCAGCAGGGGGCGGGCGGCGTCATGGATCAGAACCCTGGCGTCCGGCGGGGCCGTCAGGGCGTTCAGACCGGCCTGCACCGAGGCCGCGCGCGTGGCCCCGCCGGCGACGGCGAACCATCGGTCCAGGCCGGCCAGCGCCTCCGCGGCGAGGGCTTCGTCTCCGGGCGCCACCACCACCGCCAGTTCCGACGCGCCAGCGGCCAGCAAGGCTTCGGCGGACCAGCGCAACACGGGCCGGCCGCCCAGTTCGCGCCATTGCTTGGGGCCGCCCGCGCGGGAGCCGGTCCCGGCGGCGACGATGACGGCGCAGAAGCTCATGACCCGCTTGTAGCCATGCCGCGCGGCGCTGACGAGGGGCCCGGAACGATGGGTTCATCCTGTTTGACAGCCGACCCCGGGCGAGCCAGCTTGACCGTGGGAGGACTGCCGATGAGCCATGCCATGCTGCAGCCGGTCATGGCCCTGGTGCTGTGGTCGATGGTGATGTGGGCCTGGCTCTACGCAACCCGGTTGCCCGCCATGATCCGCGCCCGGACGCCTCTGGACCCGACGCAGCCGCGGGACGTCATGCTGGGCGGTCTGCCGCCCCGGGTTCGATGGAAGGCCGACAACTACAATCACCTGATGGAGCAGCCGACCCTGTTCTACGCCACGGCCCTCACCCTGGCGCTGCTGGGCCAGGGCGACGGGCTCAATCTCGCGCTGGCCTGGGCCTATGTGGCCCTGCGGGTGGTCCACAGCCTGATCCAGGCGCTGGTTAATGTGATCGTCCTACGCTTCGCCGTCTTCATGACGGCCAGCGTGGTGCTGATCGTTCTGGCCCTGCGAGCCGCGCTCGCCCTGACCTGAAGTGGCGGCAGGGTTGGACCGGGCGGCGCAAAAGCCCTATCTGCCGGGCCATGCGTAACGGCCTCCAGATCGGCGACGTTTGGGTGCCCGGCCGGGTGCTGACCGCGCCCATGACCGGGATTACGGATCTTCCGTTCCGGCGGCTGGCCTGTCGGCTGGGCGCGGCCTATGTCGCCACCGAGATGGTCGCCGCCGCCGAACTGGCGCGGGCGCGGCCGGACGTTGTGCGTCGCGCGGCGGTCGGGGAGGGGCTGCCCCTGACGGTGATCCAGCTGGTCGGACGCGATCCCGCCGCCATGGCGGAAGGCGCGCGCATGGCCGAACGGGCCGGGGCCGACATCATCGATCTGAATTTCGGCTGCCCGGCCAAGGAGGTCACCGGATCGGCCTGCGGCTCGGCCCTGATGCGGACGCCGGATCTGGCCTGTCGGCTGATCGAGGCGGCCGTCGGGGCCACCAGTCGGCCGGTCACGGTCAAGATGCGGCTGGGCTGGGACGACTCCAGCCGCAACGCGCCCGAGCTGGCGCGGCGGGCCGAGGGCCTCGGGGTCAAGGCGGTGACGGTGCACGGCCGCACACGCCAGCAGTTCTACACCGGCGTGGCCGACTGGCGCGCCGTCGGCGAGGTCAAGGCGGCTGTCGGCGTGCCGGTGATCGTCAACGGCGACATCCTCACGACAGAAGACGCCCGGGCGGCGCTGGCGCAATCCGGCGCCGACGCCCTGATGCTCGGGCGGGGCGTCTATGGCCGGCCATGGCTGGCGGCGCATCTGGAGCGGGCGCTGGCCGACGGGACGGTGCTTGAGGAGCCGGGCATGGAGGAACGCCTGGCCATCGTCGTCGAGCATCTGCGCGCCTCCGTCGACTTCTACGGGATGCCGCTGGGGCTGAAGATGTTCCGCAAACACCTCGGCTGGTACGTCGAACAGGCGCCCTGGCCCGCCGATGCGGGGGAGCGCCGCGCAGCCAAGGCGCGCCTGTGCCGGCTCGACTTGCCCGAGCAGGTAGAGATCGCGCTGGCGGCGCTGTGGCGGTCAGTGACGCATTCCGGCAACTCGGCTGTTGATATCAGGCCACAGTTCGCCGAAGCTGGAGCCGCATGACGGACGCGCCTTCCACTCCAGCCGGACCCGACGCCGCCTCCCTCCGGGGACCGGCGCGCTGGTTCGCCGGCTGGTCCGAAGAGCGCCGCCGCAACACCTTCCTGATCGCCTACACCATCGCCTTCCTGATCACCGTCGCGGCGATCTGGCTGGTCGCCGTCGCTCCGGGTTCCAGCGGCGAGGGCGCCCGGGTCATGGCCAGCCAGGCCGTATTGATCATTCTCGGGGTCAATCTGCTGCTGATCGGCGCGCTCGCCCTCGTCGTCGGGCGACGGGTGTTCCTGTTGTTCCAGCAACGGACCCACGCCGGCGCGCGATTGCATCTTCGGTTTGTGACCTTGTTCTCGCTGGTCGCCCTGGTGCCGGCGGTGCTCATCGCCCTGGTTTTCGGCGTGCTGGTCAACCGTGGCGTCGATCAGTGGTTCAGCGACAACGTGAAGGGGGCTGTCGACAACGGCGCCAATATCGGTCGGGCCTACACGAGCGACGTGTCCGCCGAGATCGATGGCGACCTCGCCGTCATCTCCGAACAGCTGGAGGGCATCCGCCCGCTGTTCGGCAATCCGATCCAGTTCTCGGACGCCCTGGCCCAGGTCGGACAACTGTTCGGCTATCCGGCCATCTACATCATCGGTGCGGACGGCGCGGTCCTGGCAAGTGGCGAGGGACCCAATGCGCCGCCCTATATGGCTCCTTCTTCCGCCGCGCTCGAAGAAGCCGCGGCGGGCGAGGAGCCGTCGGTACAGCAGCCGACGCGGAATCCCGACGCGGTCAGGGGTCTGGCGGCCTTTCCGGCCTATGGAGACGCCTACCTCTATGTGGTCCGACCATTGCAGCCGGGTCTGTTCGACCAACTGGCCTCCGCCGAGCAGTCCATCGTCGCCTATCGGGAAGCCCGCGAGAGCCGCGACCGCATCCAGGCGGCCTTCGCCCTCAGCTACATCGAGACCGCCCTGCTGGTGCTGGTCGGCGCCATATGGCTGGGCATGGCGGCGGCGACCTCGATTTCGGCGCCCATCGGACGGCTGGTGGAGGCCGCAGACCGGGTCGCCGGCGGGGACCTGAGCGCCCGGGTCGAGGGCGACGAAGGGCCGGGCGAGATCAAGACCCTGACCGCGGCCTTCAATCGCATGACCGGAGATCTCGAGGCCCAGCAGGCGGCCCTGAGAACCGCCAAGGAGGAGGCGACGGGCCGGACCGTCTTCATTGAAACGGTGCTGTCGGGCGTGTCCGCCGGGGTGATCGGCGTCGACAAGCAGCGCCGGGTCTCGGCCATCAACGACAGCGCGGTGGAGCTTCTCGGGCTGACGGCCGGCGCCGAGATCATCGGACGCCCCCTGGCGAAGGCGGCGCCGGAACTGGGCGAACTGGCCGGGCGGGCCGAGGCTCACATCGAGGAGGAGATCGACGTCAGCCGGGATGGCGAGACACGGCGGCTGCGGGTGCGGATCGAGGGCGGCGTCGGCGGCGAGATGGTGCTGACGTTCGACGACATCACCCGGCTGGTCACGGCCCAGCGCAACGCCGCCTGGCGCGACGTCGCGCGGCGCATCGCCCATGAGATCAAGAACCCCCTGACGCCGATCCAGCTGTCGGCCGAGCGGCTGCGCCGCCGTTATCGCAAACAGGTCGGCGACGACGTCGAGGTGTTCGACCGCTGCACCGAGACCATCATCCGCCAGGTCGGCGACATCGGCCGGATGGTCGACGAATTCTCGTCCTTCGCGCGCATGCCCGCGCCGCGCTTCACCGCCGAAAACCCGGCGGAACTGCTGCGGGAAGCAGTGTTCGCCCAGCGGGTGGCGGCCCCCGATATCGGCGTCGAGCTGATCGAGCCGCTGCCGAAGGTCGTCCTGCACGCCGATGGCCGGATGGTCGGCCAGGCCCTGACCAACATCCTCAAGAACGCCGGCGAGGCGGTGGCGGCGCGCCGGGCGATCGCGCCGAGGGCGGGAGATGGAAAGCGGTCGGGCGTGAGCGCGCGTCTCGAGGTCGCGGACGATCAGGTCACCTTCATCGTGGAGGACGACGGCGTCGGCCTTCCGGCCAAGGATCGCGACCGCCTGACCGAACCCTATGTGACGACGCGCGAGAAGGGCACCGGGCTCGGCCTGGCGATCGTCAAACGCATCTGCGAGGAGCATGGCGGCGAACTGAGGCTGGCCGACGCCGAGCAGCTTTCAGGCGCCCGCGTCTGCCTGATCTTTCCCCTGAAATCCCCAAGGCAAGCGGCCGCGGCCGGCGGCAGGGATGCGAAAGCAACCCTGCCCTCGACCGTCACGGCCGACGAATAGCGAGGCGATATGCGATCCACGGGAGCCGATATTCTGGTCGTCGACGACGAGGCCGACATCCGCGAGTTGGTCTCCGGCCTGCTCGAGGACGAGGGCCATGCGGTGCGGGTGGCCGCCAACTCCGACGAGGCGCTGGCGGCGATCCGGGCGCGCAAGCCGTCGCTGGCGCTGCTCGACATCTGGATGCAGGGCGGCGGCCTCGACGGACTGCAGTTGCTCGACGTCATCAAGGAGCTCGACCCGGACCTGCCCGTGGTGATGATCTCCGGCCACGGCAATATCGAAACCGCCGTCACCGCCCTGCAGCGCGGCGCCTATGACTTCATCGAAAAGCCCTTCAAATCCGATCGGTTGGTCGTCGTTGTTCAGCGCGCGCTGGAAGCCACCTCGCTGAAGCGGGAGAACCGCCGGCTGCGGGCCCAGGTCGCGGCGCCGACCGGCTTCATCGGCAAGTCGGCCGCGGCCCAGGCGCTGCGCGGCACCATCGCCAAGGTCGCGCCCGCCAACAGCCGGGTGCTGATCTCGGGGCCGC